>CANQJY010000116.1 GCA_947624365.1 uncultured Clostridia bacterium | reverse complement strand
CGTCTGGTGGAGGAACAGGAAGAACACTTCATCCAGATAATATGGCTGCAGGTCCAGCTTCTTATGGTATGACAGATACAATGGGAAGAATGCATTCAGATGCTCAATTTGCAGGAAGTTCATCAGTTCCAGCACATGTTGAAATGATGGGGTTAATCGGAATGGGTAATAACCCAATGGTAGGAGCTTCAGTAGCAGTGGCAGTAGCAGTAGAAGAGGCAATGAAACATTAAAATTTAAAATTAATAAGTACTAAATAGTAAGAAATTCAACTAAATTTCTTACTTTTTTATTGTGCGAACAAAAATTTTATATTTTTTTAAAAAAAATATTGACAAAAAAATAAAAAGGATATAAAATGATAACAACAAAAGCGAACAACATTTTGCGAAACGAAAATTTGCTAAGGAGTGATTTAAATGATTAAAGTAAAAAGAAATATAAACACAAAAATTACAGAAATACAAGCTATTGAAAGACATCCAGTACCAGTTTTAGGTGTAGATTATAGAGTTAAAATTATATATAAAAATATAAAAATAGCAGAACTAAATGTAGAAAATAAAACAATAAAAATATCACTTCCTAACAAATATAAAAGAGGGGATAGTAAATATATTTTAGATATAGCAATTGATAAAATGTATGAACAAATAGCAAAAGTAGAAATAGAAAATATTATGGAAAAAATGAGAATAATGTTAGGATTTGCTCCAGAAGATTTTGAAATTAAAAAAATAAAAAACAGTCTTGGAAAATGTGAAAATCAAAAAATCACAATTAATCCAGAAGTCATGAAATATTCTAGGGACACAATTGAATACATAGTTTTACATGAATATTGCCATTTAAAATATAAAAATCATTGCAAAGGGTTTTATGAAATTCTTTCAAAATATCAACCAGATTATGAAAAATATGAGAATATTGCTAATTAATCATTATTGAAAAAATATTAATTAGAAAATAAGTATAATAAATTTAATAAAGGCAGGTGTAGATAAATCTAACCTACCTTTACAATTTTTCCAGGAATACCAACAACAGTAACATTGTCTGGAACATCTCGTAAAATAACAGCATTTGCACCTATTTTAACATTATCTCCAATTATAATATTGCCAAGAATTTTTGCACCAGAACCAATAAAAACATTATTTCCAACAGTAGGATGGCGCTTTCCTTTTTCTTTACCAGTACCACCAAGTGTTACTCCATGGAACATAGTAACATTATCACCTATAACAGCAGTTTCTCCAATAACAACACCAGTTCCATGATCAATAAAAAGATGTTTCCCAATTGTTGCACCAGGGTGTATTTCTATTCCTGTTTTTCTTTTTGCTTTTTCACTAATATATCTTGCAATAACAAAATGCTTTTTTTTATAAAAATAATGAGATATTTTATAATAAATTAAAGCTTTGAAACATGGATATAAAAACACTTCAAAAGTATTTGTTATTGCTGGATCTTTTTCTTTTATTAAATCAATTTGTTCTTTTATGAATTTCATAATAAAGACCTCTTATTATATTATTCTATAAAACAAATATATGTTATAATAAAAGAAAAATAAGTTTAAGGTGAGAAAATGTATTATACATATATGTTGAGATGTAAAGATAATTCAATTTATACAGGAATAACAAAAGATATAAAAAGAAGAATAGAAGAGCATATGGAAAAGACAGAAAAATGTGCGAAATATACAATGTCACATGATGTAATAAAATTAGAAGCAGTTTGGGAAACAGAAAATAGGGCAGAAGCCTCTAAATTAGAATATCATATAAAACATTTACAAAAGCAACAAAAAGAAAATTTGATTTTAGGAATAATACAAATAGAAGATGTATTACAAAAAAAGATAGATTGCATGTTATATCATAGATTAAAAATTTAAAGAGGGCTCCTAATTTTTTAAGATACCCTCTTTAAATTTTATTCATTATTTATTTGTCATTTCTTCCAAATCTAAAAGTTCTTGCCATCTATTATCAACTTCTTTTTGGAATTCTTCAAGCATCCACTCATTTCCAGGTTTAAACATATGTTTAAAACGTTTTTGAGGTCTTAAAAATTCTTCAATAGGCAATTTTTTAGCTGGTTTATAAGTGATATGGTAAACACCATCAACAACTTCATATAGTGGCCAATAACATGTATCAACTGCTAACTTATTAATTTGCATTAAATCTTCTGTTGCATATCCCCAACCTCTAGGACAAGGAGATAACACATTTAAGAAAGTAGGCCCTTCAGTATAAATTGCTTTTTCAGCTTTTTCATATAAATCTTTAAAATTCATAAATGCAGCTGTTTGTGCTACATATGGTAAATGATGTCCAACCATAATTTTTGCTAAATCTTTTCTAGATTGCATTTTACCAGGTATAACTGTTCCAGCAGGAGATGTAGTTGTATCTGCAAATTTTGGTGTAGCAGAAGAACGTTGAATACCAGTATTCATGTAAGCTCCATTATCATAACAAACATATGTCATATCATGGCCACGTTCCATAGCACCTGATAAAGATTGAATACCAATGTCATATGTACCACCATCTCCACCAAAAGCAATAAACTTTGTATGTTTATCATCTGACAATTTTCCTTGTCTTTTCATAGAAATATAAGCAGCCTCTACACCAGACAAAGTAGCACCAGCACATTCAAATGCAGTATGTATAAAAGAATCTGTCCAAGCAGAATATGGGTAAATAAATGTAGAAACTTCCATACAACCAGTAGCATTTGCAACAACTGCGTGGTCTTCTTCTTTTAAGGCTCTCATAATATGCCTTGCAACAGGAGGAGCACCACAACCAGCACACATTCTGTGACCTTCTGTAAAACGAGAAGGCTTTTGAGCAACAATTTCTTTTACATTATAAGCCATCTAATTTTCCTCCCTTCTTAATCCTAAATAACGATAAGGATTTTCTACTTTTCCAGTTTTTATAATTTCAGATAAATCATCATAAACAGATTGAATATCATTTGTAGTTGTATCACGTCCACCAATTCCATAAACATAATTAACCATAGGAACTTTATTTCCAGCAACATACATACTTGATGCAACATCTTGGAATAATGCACCACCAACAGCATTTAAAGAATCAGCTTTATCTAAGATAGCAACAGCTTTTATATTAGCTAATGCTTTTGCAATTTCTTCACCTGGGAAAGGTCTATAAACACGAATTTTTAAAAGACCTGCCTTAATACCTTTTTTTCTTAAATCATTTACAACTGCTTTTGTTGTTCCAGCAGTAGAATTCATACAAACAATAGCCATATCACAATCATCCAAAAAATATTCTTCAAATAAACCATAATGTCTACCAGTCCATTTTTCAAAATCTTTTGCAACATCTAAAATTACATTTTTAGCAGCTTTCATAGCTTCTGCTTGTTGTGCTTTATGTTCAAATAAATAAGCTTGTAAATCTAAAGGACCAATAGCGATTGGCTCTTTATCATTTAATAAATAATGTTTTGGGTGATATTCTCCAACAAATTTTTTGACTTCACTATCTTCTTCTAATTCGATGTTTTCAATAGAGTGTGAAGTAATAAATCCATCTTGGCATACCATTAAAGGAAGTAATACATTTTCATTTTCTGCAATACGATGTGCCATTAATGTATTATCATAAGCTTCCTGGTTATTTTCTGAAAATAACATTATCCAACCACTATCACGAACACCCATTGCGTCTGAGTGGTCACAATGTATATTTAAAGGACCTGAAACAGCACGATTAACTAAAGATAAAACAATAGGTAATCTTAAGCTAGATGCAATATATATCATTTCCCACATTA
>CANQJY010000115.1 GCA_947624365.1 uncultured Clostridia bacterium | reverse complement strand
TCAATTTTTGCGTCATGGGAAAATATTGATTGGACCTCTGATTTTAACGAATGGGACGGATATTGGCGCTTTACAGAGCTTGATAGTTTTAAGGTTAGGGTTAGACAAGAAGAAGATTACTCAGTTACAAATATGCCGCCTTTAGAGTCGTTTAATACTAATTGGATTAATATAACAGATAGTAATGTTTTAGAGCAGTTTGATGCTCAGTGTGGTGGTTATTTGCTCGAAATTTACTACAATAAGGGAAGCTCAGTCAATGTAAGCTTAGAATTTAACCCGGGTCGAGCTTCTTATGCGCCTGATGATCTGAGAGTTTATGTTGATTATGAAGGTATTTTAGATAACAAATATACCTCTGGTACTGTCATTATCACAAAGTACATGTTTGATTTAAGTGATACGAAGAATTTTAATTTTTACTCCGATTTTAATGAATGGGATGGAAGTTGGAAATTTAATCAATTTAGTAATTTTAAGGTTAAGATAAGACAGGATAAACGATACTTAAGCGTATATGGTCCACCTCTCGAGCCATTTGATACTGATTGGATTAGTATAAAAGATAATGATGTTTATGAGCAGTTTTGGGATTCCGATAACTGTGGTGGTTGGGAAGTCATTGTTAACTATACTAAAAGAAATGACTCTACTGGAATTGGCGGAATAAATGTGAGCTTAGAGTTCTTGGGTAGCGAGGCTCTGGCTGCTCCCGATGACCTGGAAGTTTACGTTGATTATGATGGGTATTTGGACGGTAAGAGTGTGTCTGGCACGGTTATTGTCACTAAATATATGTTTAACCATCCTTCTCAGTGAAATTATGATGAGCAAAAATCTTAATTGATAAAAAACAAGAATATCAAAAAGTATAAAATAGCAATCTCTTTAATTGTGAGATTGCTATTTTTTTTATGCATTATTAATATTAAAACTTAATGATATATTGATTTTATCCTATATATTCTTAAAGTACTATTAATCAGCTAAGTCATCAGCTGTTACACGTAAAGCTTTCGATACCTCACCACTAACCATGGTTAAAATTGAAAATTCTCCTGAAAATGCAATCGGCACTGGACATGACGTCGACAAAGTTCCATCGGATTCAGTTGCAATCACAATAGGAATACCTCCGTCGAAAGCATTAAAGGACATATACGTACCAGTAGTCTTATAACTAACCCAACCAGTATCTTTTTTATTCCAAGATGAAGCTGCTTGACATGTTGTAGATGAATCAGCTATAAGTCTCCAAAAGACCTCTTGTGATCCTGTAAATTCTTTTTGCGCACATCTAAATCGTCCATTAGAATATTTAACTGGTGCATTACCTGTACCTTCTTCTATCCCACTCATAAGTTTTTTAAAATCACCTTCTGTAATATCTAACCATTCACTCGTTGCCGGACCATTACCTGTGTTATCTTTACAACGAGTTCTTATTTTAAATTGGCGGGAATTATTGCCACTAAACTTCATAGTGAAAGTACACGTACCAGTCGAAGCATTTAGCATGATACCGTCTACAACACCAAGTTCTCCATCAGGTATCCAATCTGAAGAGCCTGTTCCAATAATTTCAAATTGCCACTCAACAGAATCCCCCCAGATTCCGGATTTGTCACTCTGTTCACAAGAGAACCAAAAATTGTTAGAATTATCATAGTAATAATGAAGTTTAGGCGCATCACTGCTAGGAGGTGTAGTATCAGAACTAGCAACACTAATTGTAGCTGTAGATTTTGTTCTTGCTTTATTTCCTGCTCCGTCTATAGCCCAACCATAATATGTTCCTGCACTTTTTGTTCCACTTGTCCATGAAGCCGCTTTACTCATTGAAAAACTTGAAGGTTCTGATGTACTTGTACTTACTGTATATCCCGCAATTCCACTTCCTCCACTGTCTGTTGCTTTAACTGTTAATGTATTATCTGAATTTGCCGTTATTGATGAAACAGTTGGTGGTTCTATATCTATATTGCTTACAGTTCTACTTGTTGCATCTACTGTATTTGTTCCATCTGTTACTTGTGCATATATTGTTGTATTATTATCTGAAATTGATATTGTCACACTCGTACTTGATGTTGTTGTCCAACCTGTATCTCCAGTCTTTTTATATTGCTTTGTTAATCCACTTGTTGATGGAAAATCAATTTGAACATCTACTGATTGATTTGTCCAATTTGTATTTAATATCTTAATTGTTGGCGCTGTTATTGCTACTGTTTGTACTCCTGTTTTTACAGCAGATTCTTTATACCCACTAGATGGATTTCCTGCTATATCCCTTGCTCTTGTCTTTACATCATAAGTACCAGACGATAATCCCGAGAATGTATATGATGTACCCTTATCTGTTACCCATGTCCAACTATTTGATGAACTTAGTTTATATCCATATTGTTTTGTATTTGGGTCTATTTTTGAATGAGCATCATCTTGTCTAAAAGTTACTGTAATCGAATTTGTTGTTGTACTAGTTGTTGGAGCTGTATCATCTGGATCCATATTATCAAAATAATATGCACCATCACTTCTAATAACTTTTGGGTTTCCAGACTTATCCTTTGCTAATATCCATAAATACCAGTTATTACCTGTACCAGTAGACCTAGTTATATCTCCACCATTTGTAAATGTTCCCGAGTCATTACCAGTACCTGTAAATGCATTTTCTTGAATTCCTGAAGCAGTAGTTGACCATAGATATTTTAGACTACCTGTATCTACTTCATTTGTATTTTCATCTGTTACTGTTACTTTGACTGTTTTACTTTTTGACCATGATGTACTACTAGATGGCACAAAATTCACATGTTGCGCTATGTTAAATCCCCTAATTTATTAAATAAATTAGGGGAGTAGCATATAATTTCTAAATTTAATATACTTCCATTTTTACTTCTTTTCCTTTAAAAGCATATACCATTTTCGTAATATTGGTAAATCCTCTCTCTTTTAAATTTTCTTCATATCCTTTTTCTTCAATTTGTTTCTTCGCATTTTCTATTGTCTCTTCTATCGTCTTTTCTTCCATATCTTCTAATACTTTAAATTCCATTATAAAACTATTTTGACTCTTGTCAAATGGTTCTAACATAATGTCATATCTTCCTAATCCTGACTCTCTGTTTGAATTTACATAGTAACTGTCTTTTAGTCCTACTAACATTCCTAATACAAATGCATGATAAAAATTCTCTGCCGTGTTTTTTCCTACGTCCATATAACTAAACATCTCTTCTACTAATATTTTAAATTTCTTTTTGTATTCTTCTAAATTTAATGTTATTAAATCTTTTAATATACTATATAAATCATTTCCTATTACTTTATCGCTAAACCATTCTCTTATTATAGATTGAAATAGATGTTTAATTTCAAAATTTGGTATTTCTACTTTACATGTTCCATCTACATGCTGTTCTATCACTTTTAAATATCCTGTCCCTACAAGTAATCCCCAGATATTATCTTCATTATTTTCAATTCCCGTAATTATTGTTTCTTGATTTATAAATACTTCAATTGCTTCGTCTTTTAATAATCTTTCTATTTTTTCTTTTACTGTTGTACTATTCTTTAATGTCATTTTTATTAAATCATTTG
Organism: uncultured Clostridia bacterium; assembly: GCA_947624365.1. GTDB lineage: Bacteria > Bacillota > Clostridia > TANB77 > CAG-508 > CAG-269. Next base: position 302 of record CANQJY010000115.1, on the reverse strand, counting down.
AACTTGTATTTACCCAATATGGTTCTAATTTTTTGGTTTGTAAATACTTTAATATGCTCCATGGGTTATATATCCCTTCCTGATCTCCAATTTTATATCCATCATACCATTTTTTTATCTCAGACTTATCATGTTCTACATTAAAGTCTTTAATGACTTTATCAATTTCTTCTTCTGTTATTCCAAAATCTGTACTAAATTCATTATCTAATACTGTATATACATCAAAATTATTTGCTCCACTAAAAATACTTTCTTTTGCTACTCTTGATACTCCTGTTAAAATCGTTTTTTCTAAATAT
>CANQJY010000114.1 GCA_947624365.1 uncultured Clostridia bacterium | reverse complement strand
AAATATTGATTTAATAATCCAACAACTTGTGCTTTGTTAGATAATAGCTTTCTAAAAAGTTTGTCATATGGTTGATGTGTTTTTTGAGTCATATATTGTAAATTTTCTCCTTTCTGAATTATATGGTAATTACCTTTATAAGTCAAGTTTGCTTTATCGGTAAAGTATGGTTTTAACTTAATAATTCTTTCTTTTTTTCTTAAATTCTTGATTTTTGGGGTTTTTTCGAAATAAAAAAATTTAGATATCTAAATACTTTAATTATAATAACATTAAAAGTCAAATTTTGCAATACTTTGCAATATACTTTTCATCGCAAAATATGACAAAATTCGACTTCTATAATTTTAATATACATAATTTTGTGGATTATATGCTACTCCGTTTACTCTTACTTCTAAATGTAAATGTGGTCCTGTTGAATTCCCTGTTGACCCAACAGCTGCAATTGTTGCACCTTGTGCTACAGTTTGTCCGACTTTAACATATAAACTTTTACAATGACAATAATAAGTTTGAACTCCATTTCCATGTGTAATAACTACCATGTTTCCATATGAACCTTTTTTACCTGCAAATGTTACTGTTCCTCCAGCTGCTGCCTTAATTGGTGTTCCGGCTGAAGTTGCAATATCTAGCCCCGTATGCCTTGAAGAACGAATTCTACTTGATTCACTAAATCGAGATGTTATAATACCTGAAACTGGTCTTATTAAAGAAATTCCTATGTCAACCTTTGTTCTAGATATAGTTGATGCTGTATTTACTGTTCCAGATGAACTAGATTTTTGGGTACTTGTAACAACTGCTTTTACTGGTTCTTGATATAAAGCAGAAACTGCTGCTTCTACTGTTACAAATTCTTTATTTTCTGTTTCATATTTTTCTGAAATTGCAAGTGTTTCTATATTTGCACTATTTTTTTCTTTTAATGTATTTACTACACTTTCTGCTTCTGAAAAATTAGAAACATACGCTTTTTCTTCCTGATTTTGAGAAATTGCATAATAACGATAATATGCTGTTCCTGATGTTTTTACTTTTTCAAATATTTCTTCATCATTTGTTACAATTCCTCTTTTTAGTAAACATAGCTGATATTCTGGTAATTCATCTACTTGTACAAATGCAATATTCTTGCCATCACCATTTTCCATATATTCACTAATCTTTGTTTGTAATTCTGCTTTGTTAGAAGTATATCCTACTTGTTCTCCTGCTAGAATTACACGATATGTAGGTTTAAAAAAATATGATACTATTCCAATGACCAAAAATGTAGCAATCGCTAACAATATCATGAGTTTTATGGATTTCCTTGTATGAACTAATACTTTTTTTAACATACTTTTTTCCTTCCTTTGTAACTTTATTGTAATAATATTGTAATATTTGAAAAATTGCAAGAGATTTTTTTTTGTGATATCTTCATTTTTTTCCTTTTTTGGTTTATTATCTCTCTTTTTTTCATTTTTCCTTTAAATTTTAAAAAAGAAAAAAAGACCGTTTATGGTCTTTCAAATCTTTACTGCCCTAGCTCAAATCAGTTTTCACAGTATTGATTTCTGTTACTGTTGCTTTTTGTGCTGGTATATAATATCCTTTTGCTTGTGCAATTTTAAATAACTCATATTGAAAACTTTCATCATTGTTACGAATTTGCTGAAAAGTTTGCCTAAGTCCCATATTTTCTGCTTCTGATATTGCTGTTTGATATGCAGTTAAGTCTGCTTTTACATTTGCCAAAATATCATTTACCATTGTTTTTTCGTCCATATTTTCTCCCTCCTAATTATTTAAAAATGTCATTAACTTTTGTTTTGTGTTTAATGCGTCTTGTGCTGATTTTGTAAATAATTGCTTTATCTGTGGATCTACTGCTTGTGCTGAATAAGCATTTAGTTTTTGATATGCTGTTTCATGTGCACCAATTAAATGTCTTAAGTGTTGTAATTCTATTTGATTTAAGTCTGCCATTTTTATCATTCCTTTCTTTGCTTTTCTCATTTTATTATTTCCATTTTTATGAATTTTATACAAATTTTATATTTTAAAAGAGGATTTCATACAGAATCCTCTTTTTTGTTGTTATGTTAACACTTCTAGATTTGCATATTTTGCCATTAATCGTTTATGCCCTACTTTATCAAATGTAATATCGACTTTCAAATCGTCTCCTTCAGGCTCTACAAATGATATTATGCCCTCTCCAAATTTTTTATGAAATACTCTTACACCTTCACCATATTGCGATAAATCAATACTGCTATTAACTGGTTTTTGTTGCAAAGAGTTTAAAAAACTTTCTGCTGTTCTTTGGAAAATCGGTGTAGTAACCTTTTTGGCAGTAGCAAAAATGCTTTCCTTTTTTGTTTCAACAGTTTTATTTTTATTTCCAAAAGTCTCATCATATCCATCTAATAGTTCTTTTGGTATTTCCTTTAAGAAACGGGATGTTGGATTACAACTTGTTGAACCAAATATAGTCCTTTGCTTACTACATGTTAAAAATAGATATTGCTTAGCTCT
>CANQJY010000113.1 GCA_947624365.1 uncultured Clostridia bacterium | reverse complement strand
AAAAAACTGTTAATGTTGCTACTAAAAAAGAAAATTCTTCTTTTAATCTATTAATCGGAAATGATTTTTTAAATCCTTCTATTCCTATTTATATTCCAGAAAAAGGATTATATCAAAATTTTTTAATTACAGGAACAATAGGCTCAGGAAAAACATCTTCTGCAATTTACCCTTTTGTAAATCAATTTTTAAAAAATAATACTAAAAATAAAACTGGTATGCTTATTTTAGATGTAAAAGGGAACTTTTATAAGTACGTAAATAGTGTTGCAAAACAGTATAATTTACAAAATGATATAATTGTTATTTCCCTAAATAATGGTGTATATTATAACCCTTTGAATAAGCCCAATTTAAAGCCACAAGTTTTGGCAAATCGTTTAAAAACAATTTTGACATTATTTTCAGAAAATAATACAGAATCATATTGGTTAGATAAAGCAGAACAAATTTTAACAGAATGTATTAAACTTTGTAGAATGTATAATAATGGTTATGTGACTTTTTTAGAAATTCATAAATTAGTAACTATGCCAAATTATTATTTAGAAAAAATATCGATTTTACGAAATTTATTTATTTCTGCAAAATTATCACATAATGAAATTTATGATTTAAATTCAAGTTTAAATTTTTTTCAAAAAGAATTTTTACAATTAGATAGTCGTACAAAAAATATATTAATCTCAGAAATCACTCGTATTACAAATACATTTGTTTCTGACTATGATGTATGTCAAACATTTTGTTCTCCAAAAAATATGTTGAATTTTAATGGCTTCTCTGAAATTATTCGTGAAGGAAAAATTGTTGTTTTAAATATTAATGTTTCTGAATATGCTTTACTTTCTAAAATAATTTCGGCTTATTTAAAATTAGATTTTCAGACTGAAGTTATGGCAAATTTAGCAAATGGATTTATTAAAAAAACTATTTTTATTTGTGATGAGTATGATAAATTTTGTACTAAAACAGATGCTGATTTTTTTTCTATGAGTCGAGAAGCACAGTGTATTAATATTGTTTCAACACAAAGTTATTCTTCTTTAAAAAATACTTTAAAAGATGAAGCAAGTGTTAAAGTAATTATTCAAAATTTAGTAAATAAAATTTGGTTCCGTACAGATGATATTTTTACAATTGAAGAAGCTCAAAAACAATTAGGAAAAGAGGATAAAGAACGCTTTTCTAAAAGTATTTCAGAAAGTGCAAAAGAGACAAAATTTAGTTATATTACAAATACATTTAATTCTGAAAATTCTAATATTTCTGAAACATATAGTACATTTACACAAAATGATTTTATTTATGATACCAATTTTTTTACTCAAAATTTAGAAACATTTTCTGCTTTGACTTTTTTATCTGATGGGAATAAAATTTTAAAACCAAAAAAATTAAAAATGATTCCTTATTTTTTATAAAATTTTTCAAGGAGGTATGCAATGAAAAAATTATTTTTTATATTTTTTACTTTTTTATTAACTTTAATTTTTATTTTTAATTTTAAAAATATTTATGCAGCATTAGGAGATCCCCAATTGGTATCAAAAATTAATTCTGCTTTTGAAAAAATTGAAAGTTGGTTATTAACAATTTCTACACCTGCAGCTGCAGTTGCTGTTGGTACAGGTGTATTTATGAAAAAGTTCAGTTTTGGTGACGAGGATAGGATTCGTACTGGAAAAAAATTAATTAAAGGATCTCTTTTTTCTTACGCATTCATACTTGCTATCGATTTGATACTTTCTGCAATTAAATCTTTGATTGGTTAACATTTTTTTATTTATGTTTATTAAATTAGTCGGAAGGAGGGTCTTTTGGAGCAATCAAATATTACACAAATTATCATACAAACTATTAATTCTATTTTTGAAACTCTATTAAATTCTATTGATAATAATTTATATGGTGTATTAGATAATATGACTTTTATTAATTCTGATATTTTACATGATAATTATTTTGAAAAAATTTTTGGTACCTCAACAACAAATGGAATTTTATTAATTGCAAATTCTTTACTTTTAGGAATTATTATTTATTTTTCTATTCGTTATTTTTTATCACATATTACTTATACACAAATTGATAAACCTTATTCTTTTATTTTAAAATTAATAATTTATGGAATTTGCATGAATTTTTCTTATTTTATTTTAGAACAAATTTTAAATTTAAATTCTTATATTACAGTTGCTATTCAAAATTTAGGTTCAAATTTATTTGGAAAAACTATTTGCTTTTCTGAATTAATTTCTTTAATAAATAGTAATGTTTCAGTTGAAGGAAATACTTTAAATGTTTTTTCCTTAGACGGATTATTAAAAACAACATTATCTGTTTCACTTTTGGGGTTGATATTTTCTTATTCTTTACGCTATGTGATGATAAAAATATTTATTTTACTTGCTCCTTTTGCAATTTTATCATCTACATCTAATAATTTATCTTGGTTTTTTAAATCATGGTCTAGAAATTTATTTTCTCTATTATTAATTCAAATTATTGTTGCTTTTATTTTATTAATTTTATTTTCTATGGATTATGCTTCTGGAAATTTATTTATTAAATTTGTATATATCGGTGGAATTTATGCCTTGCTACGAGCAAATTTATTTGTACGAGATTTTATTGGTGGTATCTCTACAACTGTTTCACAAGGTGTGGGACAATTTATTAATTTAAATAAATAATTCGAAAGGAGGAATTTTTATTAAATTTATTTTTCCAAAGAATTTTAATTTTAAAAATAAATTATTTGGTGTTATTGATTATAGTACTATTTTTATAAATTTAATTTGGGATGGTTTTATTTTTCTTTTAGTTAATATATTTTTTAAAAATTTAACAATAAAATTATTTTTTATTATTTTATTTTGTTTCCCCTTTTTATTAATTAGTATTTCTGGTTTTAATGGTGAAAATTTTTTATATGTTTTTCGTTATATTCTTTTTTTTCTAATTAAACAAAAATTATATTTTTATTCAAAAAAATAATTTTAAATCTCGCTATATTATATAGCGAGATTTTTTTAAAAATTTGTCGATTTTTATTGAACTTTTCATTTAAAAAAGATATAATTTAAGCACTTAGAAAATTATTTGACTTTTGAAATGGGGGATTTTTATGAAATTAGAACAAAAAGAAAAATCTATTCTTTTTTCTGAAACAATGGTGCCTGATATATTTTTTTCAGAATATTTATCACAAATTCCAGGCGATTATTTAAAACTTTATTTTTATATGGTTTTTTTATCTAAATATGAAAAAGATATAAAGATTAATGATGTTTCTAAAAAATTAAATCTACCTATAAAAACAATTACAGATGGCATTAATTATTTAGAAGAAAATGGTTTAATTATAAAAAAGGGAACAGGTTTTATTTTAGTAGATTTACAAGAGCTTACTTTAAATAATTTATATAAACCGAATTTAACACCTTCTAAAGAGACTGTTGAACAAACTTCAAAAAATAAGTCACGTGCTAAAGCTATTGATCATATAAATAACATGTATTTTCAAGGAATTATGGGACCTTCATGGTTTAATGATATTGATTTATGGTTCAAAAAATACAATTTTGATGAACAAGTAATGATTGCTCTTTTTGACTATTGCTATAATCGTTCTGCTCTTCATAAAAATTATGTACAAACTGTTGCTGAAGCCTGGGGATCAAATCATATTAAAACTTGGAATGATTTAGACGCTTATGACCAAAAACGTGAAAAATTGCAAACTATAAAGCGTGATATTGCAAAAAAATTAGGTAAACGTTCTTTAACACAATACGAAGAAGCTTATATTGAAAATTGGATATTAGATTTTGGTTATGATATGAGTGTAATTGAAATTGCTTTAAGGAAAACTACTTCAAAACAAAATCCTACTTTTGATTATATTAATACTATTATTTCTGATTGGCATGATAGAAATTTAAAAACACCTGATGAAATAAAATCGTTTTTAGAAGAAAGAAAAAAACAATCAAAAGATATTAAAGAAATGAAATCAAAAGTTGCAAAAGCAAATCATAAACAACGTCAATATGATAATTTAGATTTTTTATATGCCAATGTTGGTATAGAGGGGGAAACAGATGGCAAATGATATTTTAAATTCTATTTTACGAGATTATGAAAAAAAGAAAATTCAAGCAGAATTAGAATTAGAAAAAAGGAAAGAAAATCTTTTTAATCTTTACCCTAGATTATTAGAAATTGATAATGAATTAAATTCTTTAGGAATACAATCTGCTAAATCTATTTTAG
>CANQJY010000112.1 GCA_947624365.1 uncultured Clostridia bacterium | reverse complement strand
AAACATCAACATTACCAGGAAAATTAGCAGATTGTAGTAGTAAAATAGCAGATGAATGTGAAGTTTATATAGTAGAAGGGGATTCAGCAGGAGGAAGTGCAAAACAGGGAAGAGATAGAAAATTCCAAGCAATTTTACCACTATGGGGAAAAATGTTAAATGTTGAGAAGGCTAGAGCAGATAAAATCTATGGAAATGATAAATTAAATCCTGTAATAGTTGCTATAGGTGCAGGAATAGGAAATGATTTTGACATTACAAAAATAAGATATGGAAAAGTTATTATAATGGCAGATGCAGATGTTGATGGAGCACATATTAGAACATTGTTATTAACATTCTTCTTTAGATATATGAGACCACTTATTGAAAATGGAAATGTATATTTAGCACAACCACCATTATATAAATTGTATAAAAAAGGTATGCAAGATATTTATTGTTATACAGATGAAGACTTAGAACAAACTTTAACAAGACTTGAAAAAGAAGGAATTGATAGGTCAACTTTAGGAATGCAAAGATATAAAGGTTTAGGAGAAATGAACCCTGAACAATTATGGGAAACAACAATGAACCCAGATACTAGAATTTTAGTTAAAGTAACAATGGAAGATGCAATTAAGGCAGATGAAATATTTTCATTATTAATGGGAGACGAAGTAGAACCAAGAAGAGAATTTATAGAGCAAAATGCAAAATATGTAAAAAATCTAGATATATAAAATTTAAGAGAGTATCTGAAAACAAATCAGATACTCTCTTAATCGATAAAGCCAATTATAATTTTCGCTAAGACTAATATATCTAATATTTAAACCTAATATATATTGCTATATAAATAAGCCCGATACCACATATATTAATCATTCGCTCGACTATTAATACACCAAAAGTAACTATATTCATCCAAACGAGGGACTAATAATAACCACTAAAATTTAGATATAAAAATAATCTTAGCTCGAATTTATTACCTATAATTTAACCATATATAAAAATAAAAGATATAGCTTGCATATAAATAATAAATTCTTCTCGCCGACATAGCACCATATAATAAAATACACAATGATATATCTTTGACCGAATGATAATAAACAAAAAACTATCTATTAGCACTCTTGACTCAACTATAATCAACCTTATAATTATATTATAAACAAAAAATAAAAAAATATACAAAAAATAAATGTCGAAATTTGTCAAAAAGTTTTTCTTGACAAATGGAAAAAACTGTTATAAAATGAAAAACCACAGGAGGTGAAAGAGTGCAAGAAAAAACAATTCAAGAATGGATTCCAATTCAAAAAATTGATGAAGATGGAATAATTCAATTGAAAAATCAAAAATATATTAAAATCATAAAAATTGTCCCCATTAATTATAATTTAAAATCTGATTTAGAAAAAAAGGCAATTTTAAATTCATACAAAATATTTTTAAAAACATGTAATTTTGATATCCAAATTTTAATTCAAAGTAAAAAAGAAGATTTAAATCAACATATTTCTAATATTCAAAAAAATATTCAAAAATCTAAAAATCAATATTTAAAAAATATGGCTCAAGAATATATAGAATATATTCAAAAAATAAATCTATCAAAAAAATCATCAACAAAAGAATTTTATATAATAATAGAAAATGAAAAAAATAAAGAAAAGGAATTTATTCAAACAGAAGAAATTATAAAAAATGAGTTAAAAGAAAAATTTTTTAAAATCAAAGAATGTCTTGCAAGATGCGGAAATTCTATCATAGAAATTTCAACAAAAAAAGAAGTAATTCAAATTTTTTATTCTTTTTTTAATACCAGAAAAAATTTATATAGTCAACAATAGAAGGAGGGAAAATGAAAAACAAAGAAAAAAATAAAATATATTTAGGAGCAACAGATGAAAAAAATAAAATATATCCAGCATATTTAAATTTACAAAATCCAAAATATTTAGAAATTGATAATTTGTATTATGCTGGCTTAATAGCAGTAGATTATTATCGAGAACAATCAGATTTAATTTTAAAAAATTTAATCGAAACAAATATTGATATGAATATAGCGGTTTTTTATGAAAGGCAAGATACATATAAGATGATAAAAGAATTAACATATCATATAGGAAATGTAGGTGTAGAAATCAAAGGGGCTAATGAAAATAGGCAAGATATTGATATTGCAGCTTTTACATATAATGACGCAAAATATATTAGAAAAGAAATGCAAGTAAATAATGAAGATTTATATTTTTTATATATCTATATGATGATTTATGATAAAGACATAAAAAATTTAGAATATTTTTTAAATAAAATTGAAGGAATAGCACAAAGCAAAGGAATACAAACAAGAAGAGCTAATTTTAGACAAGAAGAAATGTTTTTAGCAACAATCCCTCTCATGGAAAATAGAGAAAATATAAAAGAAGCAGGGAGGCGAAATGTTTTAACTACAGGATTATTAGCAACATATCCTTTTATTTCATCAACAATTTTTGATTCAGATGGTATTTTTATCGGCACAAATATTTATAATAATTCACTTGTATTTATTGATAGATATAATACTGAAAAATATAAAAACGCCAATATTTGTATATTTGGAACAAGTGGAGCTGGAAAATCTTTTTATACAAAACTGTTAATTTTAAGATATAAATTATTAGGAATAAAACAATATATCATTGATCCAGATAGAGAATATACAAATATTTGTGAAAAAATGAAAGGAACTTTAATTAAATTAGGACCTACTTCTCAAACATATATTAATATTTTAGACATTAGAAAAGAAAGTATTGAAGAAGGAGAAAACGGATATCTTGCTACTAAAATTTCAAAATTAATAGGATTTTTTAATTTAATTTTTGGGGAAATGGATGAGGAAGAAAAAGCAATAATAGAGGAAAAATTAATAGAAACATATAGAGAAAAAGGAATAACTTTTAATGATGATAGTTTATACAAAAGTGAAAAAAATAAAATTATAAAAGAATTTAAAGAGTCAAAAGATATGCCAATTTTAGGAGATTTATTTCATATTTTAGAAAAAGATGAAAGAACAAAAAAATTTAAAACAAAATTAATTCCATTTGTTGAAGGTTCCATGAAATTTTTTAATAATCATACAAATATTCAAATAAATAATGATTTAATTATTGCAGATGTCTATGATTTAGGAGAAGAGAATTTACAATATGGAATGTATCTTTTTACAGATATTTTTTGGGATAAAATAAAAGAGAATAGAGAAGAGAAAAAAGCAATTTATTTAGATGAAATTTGGAGGTTAATAGGAGTTACTTCTAATAAAAATGTTGCAAGTTTTATATATAAAATATTTAAGACAATAAGAAAATATGGTGGAAGTAGTGTAGCCATTACACAAGATATTTCAGATATTTTTAGTCTAGAGGAAGGAATATATGGAAAAAGTATTTTAAATAATTCGAGTATAAAAACATTTTTCTCATTAGAAGAAGAAAATATAAAAATTTTAAGTGAATATGCCAATTTATCAGAAAAAGAAAAAGTAGAAATAAAATCGTTAAAAAGAGGAGAATGTTTAATGTTTGTAGGAGATGATCATATCCTAACAAAAATAGAAGCATCAGAAATGGAAAAAAATATTATTGAAAATAAGAAAGGAAAATAATGAAAAGTATAATTACAGCATTAAATCATCCAGATTTAAATAATTCTTTAAAAAAAGAAAAAAATATAAAAGTATTAAATAAAGATATTATTTATAAAGAAGGAATTTTAGAAATTTTAGAAATAAAAAAAGAAATTGATTTTATTATTATTAATTATGATTTACCAGGAAAAATATCAGTAGAAGAATTAATTCAAAAAATAAAAAAAATAAATAAAAAAATAGAATTTATATTTATTTTAGAAAAAGAAAATTTAGAAAAAGAAAAAATATTAAAAAAATACGAAATAAAAAATATTTATTATAATGACAAAATAAATAAAGAAAAATTAATTCATATTATTCAAGAAAAAAATAAAAAAAATGAAAAAGAATTAGAAGAAGAAATAGAAAAATTAAAAAAAATTATTCAAGAAAAGGATCAACAAGAAAAAGAAACAAGTCAAAAAACAGAGAAAAAATGTTTGCAAAAACCACAAATAAAATCACACAAACGGTAAACATAAATACAATAAATTTAAAAATTGCATCTTAATTGAAGAAAAAGAACAAAATCAAAAAATGCACTTAGCCGTAGACTTAATTAAATATATAAAAAAGAAAAATAAACGTATTTTACTAGTAGACTTGAAATTAAATCATGAAGATATACATCTTGCATTTCATAAAGCAAATAATTACAGATACATTGAAAGAAAAAATTTTTTAATTCATGTTAATAAAAATATAAAAATTTTGACAGGCCTATCAAAAATTTTAAAAAATAATGATGAAAAAGAAATAAAAAAGATAAATTTTATAATTGAAAAAAATATAAAAAAATATGATCAAGTTATAATAGAAATTTTAGAAAATAATTTTCCGGAATTTAATAAAATAATTATTGAAAAAATACAAAAAAACATTTTTATTTTTTCAAATAATTTTGAAGATATAAAAAAGACAAAAGAAAAAATAAAAAAATATAAAGAAATAAAAAACAAAAAAATATATTTGTTTTTAGATGAAAAAAATGAAATAAAAAATAAAGAAAAAATTAGTATACAAATTTTAAAAGAAATATTTAAGAAAGTAAAAATATTAAAAAAGGAAAAACAAGTATTAAATTTGTTGAAATAAAAATAACAAAAACAGAAGAAAAAATGTTTGTAAAACTATGAATAAAACCACCCAATTGGTAAACATAAATACAATAAATTTAAAAATTGTATATTAATTGAAGAAAAAGAACACAGTCCAAAAGCGCACTTAGCCGTAAACTTAATTAAATATATAAAAGAAAAAAATAAACGTATTTTACTAGTAGACTTGAAATTAAATCATGAAGATATACATCTTGCATTTCATAAGGCAAATAATTACAGATACATTGAAAGAAAAAATTTTTAAATTCATGTTAACAAAAATATAAAAATTTTGACAGGTTTGTCAAAAATTTTAAAAAATAATAATGAAAAAGAAATAAAAAATAAATTTAATAATCGAAAAAAACATAAAAAAATATGATCAAGTTATAATAGAAATTTTAGAAAATAATTTTCCAGAATTTAATAAAATAATTATTAAAAAAATACAAAAAAATATTTTTATTTTTTTAAATAATTTTAAAGATATAAAAAATACAAAAGAAAAAAAAATAAAAAAATATATTTATTTTTAAATAAAGAAAAAATTAGTACACAAATTTTAAAAGAAATATTTAAGAAAACAAAAATATTAAAAAAAGAAAAACAAGTATTAAATTTGTTAAAATAAAAATGACAAAAAACAAAGAAAAAATGTTTGCAAAAACTACGAATAAAATCATCCAAAAGGTAGACATAAAGACAGCAATTTTAAAAATTGCGTATTAATTGAAGCAAAAGAACAAAATCCAAAACTACACTTAGCCGTAAAACTAATTAGATATATAAAATAGACAAATAAAAAAATTTATTAGTCGATTTGAAATTAAATCATAAAGATATACATAGTAGTTTTAATAAGTTAAATAAATATAGACAAATTGAAAGAAAAATTTTTTTTGATTCATATTAATAAAAAGATAAAAATGATGACAGAGCTATCTTAAATAAAAAAATAATAAATAAAAAATAGAAATAAAATTAATAATTAAAAAAATATGATCAAGATATAATAAAAATTTTGAAAAAGAATTTATCAAAATTTAATAAAAAATTATTGAGAAAATAAAAAAATATTTTTAAATAATTTTACAGATATAAAAAATATGAAAGAAAAAATAAAAAGCATATATATTTTTTAATGAAGAAAATAAAATAAAAAATAAAGAAAAAATTAGTATAGAAATTTTAAAAGAAATATTTAAGAAAACAAAAATATTAAAAAAAGAAAAGCAAGTATTAAATTTGTTAAAATAAAAATGACGAAAACAGAAGAAAAAATGTTCGCAGAGCAAGGCAAAAACAACGTAAAAAATGTAGACATAACACCAAAAAAATCACAAAATCAAACTAGATTTAAAACAATTAAAAAGCTACTATGCCGTAGCTTTTAGAAATACTGACAAAAATTTTAAGAAAGGAAAAAAGTATATGGAAATTAATGAAATAGAAAAAAACAATTTAGAAATTGAAAATACTATTGTAAATGAAAACACACAAAAGAGTTTTTTAGAAACAACATTAGGAAAAACAATTAATACCGCAATTGATATTGGAATTAGGGCCTTATTACCAGATTTTATTGATGAGCAAATAATAAATTTAAAAAATAATTTATTTAATAATGGATTAAAAGAAGGAATTACAAAATCAATAGATGATGCAATTGATTTAGGAAAAAGTGCGATAGGTATTGTAACAGGAAATTTTGAAAATATTAATCAAATGCAAGCAGCGGTAAAAACAGGAGGAATTATAGATGGTGTATCTAATTTATTAGATACTGTAGTTGATAAAATAAGAAATACTGGATTGATTGATTATAATACAGCAAATACAATAAAGCAGGGAAAAGATGTTATTTTAAATAGTGTAGAAAGTAATATTGAAAATACTTTTTCTAATCAATTAAAATCTGCAGAATATACAAATAAATATATTAATAATTGGAAAGAGTATTATAACAATCAAGATTTTGATGGTATGCAAAGAGAATATGAAAAAATTCAAAAATCAATGAAAAATTTAGTCCCATTAGAAAAAACAATTAATGAAGCAAGAACAATACAAAATTTGCATAAATTAATAAAAAATAATGGAAAGAATTTTAATTTAACACCAGAAGAATTAGAACTTGCAGAAAAACTAAAATAGTGCTTAAAAACTTACATAAAATCCTTGCAAAATTTTAATTGTTTTAGTATAATACAACTATATAAAAGCAAGGAAAGAGGGAAAAAAATGGAAGAAAGACAAGATAGACGAGACGGGAAAATAATAGAAAGAGACATTGAAAAAGAAATGCGTACAGCATATATAGACTATGCAATGAGTGTTATTGTATCACGTGCTCTTCCAGATGTAAGAGATGGATTAAAACCAGTACATAGAAGAA
>CANQJY010000111.1 GCA_947624365.1 uncultured Clostridia bacterium | reverse complement strand
CTGTTAAGATTTCTATTCCTTCATCTATTGTAGATATGGCATAAATATTAAATAGTCCGTTTTTAACACTATCTATTATTTCATCACTTAATTGAAGATTTTTAACATTTTGAACTGGTATCATAACTCCATGAGAACCATCTAGTCCTCTCATCTTGCATATTTGGTAAAATCCTTCTATTTTTTCATTTACTCCACCAATTGGTTGAATTTGACCTTTTTGGTTTACAGAACCAGTAACTGCAATAGCTTGATTAATAGGTATTCCTGAAAGGCTTGAAAGAAGTCCATAAAGTTCTGTACTAGAAGCACTATCTCCATCTACTCCATTATATAATTGTTCAAAACATATACTTGCAGTTAAACTTAGCGGAATATCTTGAGCAAATTGTTCTCCTAAATATCCATTTAAAATGAATACTCCTTTTGAATGACTAGATCCTGATAATGCAACTTCTCTTTCAATATTTATTATTCCTTTTTTACCAGTGAATGTATTTACTGTGATTTTTGCAGGTTTTCCAAATGTATAATTCCCTATTGTCATAACAGTCAATCCATTTAGTTCCCCTACTTTAAATCCAGATGTTGAAATAAGAAGAGAATTATCTTTAATCATATCTGTATATATTGTATCATATTTCTTTACTCTATCTTTCTGTTCTTGCAATGCTTTATTAATAAATTCTGGTGTAATTATTTTAGATTTTGCCATTGTTGCCCAAGTTGATGCTTCACCTATTATTTCAAATATATCATTAAATAGAGTTGAAATTTTATTTTGATCTTGTGCCATACGTGATGCTACTTCTATAACTTTCGCCATTGCAAATTTATCTAAATGTAATAATTCTGATTGATTACAATAATCGTGAATTATTTTAGCTAATCTATTTGCATTTTCCTCATTCAACTCTGCTTTTTCTTCCCATTCAACTTTTATTTTAAATAGGTTCTTAAAATCAGAATCCATTGCAAGAAGTGCATGATATATTTCACTATCACCTATTAAAATAACTTTTAAATCAAGTGGAATTGGTTCAGGTTTAAGTGAAATCATAACCATTGATGTACGTTGGTCTGGTATATTTTCAATGCCTATTTCTTTTATTCTCAATACTTTTTTTAGCATATCATAACTTACTCCATTTTGAAGCAAGTCTTTTGCTTGGAAAATTATATATCCTCCATTTGCTTTTTGTAAAAGTCCGGCTTTAAGCATTGTTAAATCTGTTTTTAGTGCACCATAATAGTTTTCATATTCTAGTTTTCCAAAAATATTTTGA
Organism: uncultured Clostridia bacterium; assembly: GCA_947624365.1. Taxonomy (GTDB): domain Bacteria; phylum Bacillota; class Clostridia; order TANB77; family CAG-508; genus CAG-269. Next base: position 5,601 of record CANQJY010000111.1, on the reverse strand, counting down.
TAAGAATAGTTTGAATCCATTATTATAGGGGCACCTTGTAGTTCACTATTATCAACAAATAAGTTAACTCTATAATTTAATGCTGGATCTGGCACTTTTGCTTGCATCATTGGACCATTTGGATGTTGAGTCTGATTTTCTGCATCTTCTTGTAAAAATATAGGTACATTTTTTAATACATCTTGTTTTACATCATTTAAAAATTTATTTAACTTTTTATTTTTCTTGTATTTTGCTTTTAGTAAATTAATATGGACATTTACTGTAAGTAATGTTACATTTGATTGCCAATCAGAAATTCTTTTATCTGATTGTCTTTCTATTTGTTTTATCTTTCCGATTATATCCATTATCATTTGTTGTACAATACTAGATTTTTCTTCATAAACTCTTTTTATCTCATCATCTAATTTTTCAAATTCTTCTTCTTTTAATGCTTTTCCATCTAAAATCGGCATCATATATATTCCATTTTGAGCAGATTTTACTTGAAAATTGTATTCTAATGCGTCTTTTTCTAATTTTTCCATCAAGCTTTGTCTTTTTTCTTCATATTCTTTTTTTATAAGAGCTTTTTCTTTTTCAAAGTCATCATTATTAAATGTATTTTTTATATCTTTTTTTATTTCTCTTATAAAATTATCCATATCTTCTTTAAATTCTTTGCCTTGTCCTGCTGGAAGAGACACAGCTATTGGTTCATTTGGATTAGAAAAATTATATATATAGCACCAATCTGGTGGTGTTTTCTTTTTTGGAGCAACTACATTTAAATAATTTCTTGTATACATAGTTTTTCCAACACCACTTGGACCTTCTAAATATATGTTATATCCTTTTATATTTACATTTATTCCAAATTCTAATGCTTTAATTCCTCTATCTTGTCCTATCCCTGTTGTTATTGATTCTAGGTTTTCTGTTGTTTCAAACTTAAAGATATCTGGATCACAATATCTCTTTAGCTGTTTGTAACTTAGTTCATTTTTATTTTTCATTTGTTACCTCCATACAATCTTTCACATGTATTATATACAAATTGCTTTTTTTTATCAATACTTTTTAATAAAAAATATAGAAAAAAGCATATATATTTTCTATATATGCTTTTAAATTTATAATAATACTATTGCTCCTATTATGGCAAAAATAAATCCTAAAATTTTAATTCCAGTAGTTGCATCATTTTGATCTCCAAAGCCAAACCATTTTATACTTAACATTCTTGCATCATATATAAATATGACGCCAACTAAAATTAATATTAATGCTAAAAATTTTATTACTACCATTTTTACCACTCCTTTTACATTTCTATTCTTTTTGTAAATTTATCTGCAACTAGAGCTTTTAATTTTTGATTTTCTTTTGTTTCTAATTTAGGATCATCTTTTAGAATTTTTTGAGCTAAAATCTGTACTTCTTTTAAAATTTTAACATCTTCAAAAAGATTTGCAATCTTCATTTCAGGAAGTCCATGTTGTGCCGTTCCAAAAAAGTCACCAGATCCACGAAGTTCTAGGTCTTTCTCAGATATTAAAAATCCATCATTAGTTTCACACATAATTTTTAATCTTTCTTTTGAAACCTCACTTAGATGTGAATATTTTAATATACAATAAGACTTATATTCTCCTCTTCCTACTCTTCCTCTTAATTGATGAAGTCCGTGCTAATCCAAACCTTTCTGCATTTTCTATTATCATAATATTTGCATTTGGAACATCTACGCCAACTTCTATTACTGTAGTTGAAACTAATACATCTATTTTTTTCTCTTTAAATCTTAGCATAATTTCATCTTTTTCTTTAGGCTTCATTTTTCCGTGTAAATATTCTACATTATATTTACTAAATACTTTTGTTTTTAATTTTTCTGTAAGTTCTATTACTGATTTTAAATCCTCTTCTTCACTTTCTTCAACCATAGGACAAACAATATAACATTGTCTTCCTTCATCAATTTGTTTTTTTACAAATTCATACATACTTTCTTCTTTGGATTTTCCAACTGCAAAGGTATCTATTTTCTTTCTATTTGGTGGAAGTTCATCTATTATAGAAATATCTAGGTCTCCATATAAAATAAGTGCAAGAGTTCTTGGTATTGGTGTTGCAGACATTACGATTAAATCTGGGTTATTTCCTTTAGCTACAATTTTTGCTCTTTGTTTTACTCCAAATCTATGTTGTTCATCTGTTATAACTAGTCCTAAGTTTTTAAATGCTACATCTTCTTCAATTAAAGCATGTGTTCCAATTAATATATCTATTTCTCCATCTAATAATCTTTGTTTTATTTCTTCTTTTTTCTTTTTAGTTATACTTGATATTAGAAGTTCAGTTTTTATTCCAAATTGATTTAATATTTTTTTGAAATTATCTAAATGTTGACTTGCAAGAATTGAAGTTGGAACAAGTACTGCAACTTGATAACCAGATTTTACTGCTTTATACGCAGCAATTTGACTTACAACAGTTTTACCGTGAGCCAACGTCTCCTTGAAGAAGTCTATTCATTGGTTTAGTACTTTCCATATCTTTGTCTATCTCTTCTAGCACCTTAAGTTGAGCTTTTGTTAATTTAAATGGTAAAACATTTATTACATCACTCATTTTAATATTTTTATCAAATTGAATTCCTTTTTCATTTGATTTATATAATTGTTTCATATTTAAAAGTGCTAATTGAAATCCAAGTAATTCTTCAAATACTAATCTATATCTTGCTTTTAGATAATCAGTCTTGTCTTCTGGAAAATGAATTTTTTTAATTGCATCATTTATATTTTCTAATTTAAATTCATCTATTATATAATCAGGTAATGTTTCTTCTAAATTTCCATAAGCTTCATCAATTCCATTTTCAATTATTTTTCTTAGTACATTTTGTGTTACTCCATATGTTAAAGGATATATTGGTATTATTTTTCCTGTATTTTTATTTTCTCCTGCTATTTCAAAAATAGGAGATTTCATTTCATATCTTCCATTTTTTATCTCTATTTTTCCATAAAAATTATATATAGTTCCTATTTTGAAAATATTTTTTAGATAACTTTGATTAAACCAAGTAATAGTAAGTGGAGTTTCATCATCTATTACAACTAATTTATACATTTTCATTCTTCTTGCAAAAATTTCTGTTATTCTACTTGCAACTCTTGCTGTAATTAATACTTCTTCTCCATCTGTGCATTCTGATAGCCTTTTTTGTATGCCTCTATTTTCATAGGTCCTAGGAAAATATGTAATTAGATTTTGCAGTGTATATATATCTAATTTATTTAATAGTTTTACTCTATTTGGTCCAACATTTTTTACATATTGAACTTGTTTTTCTAAATCTATCATTTTAAATATTCCTTTTTAAATATGGACTTAATTAATTTTTACTAATTTAAAATCTAATGCATCTGCACTTAATAATTTTAATTCTATTCCTTGAAAGTTTCCTTCCAATGCTTCATTTATTGAATTTCCATGTAAATGTGCATAATAACATTTTTTTATATTGTATTTTTTTAATATTTCTAAAAATATTGTATTTTGGTTTTGTTTAATAACTGGTGGATAATGCATAAACACTATTATTTCTTTCTGTTTTGCTTTTTCTTGTTTTTGAATTGCAGTTTTTATTGAAAGTTCTAGCCTTATTGCTTCCCTATTTAACATTTTTTGACTGTTTTCAGTATTGTCTGAAAGTAATGTCCATCCTCTTGTTCCACAAACTATTTTGTCTTCTATTTCAAAACTATTATTTTGTAAAAAATCTATATTAGGAAAATTATTTTCTGTCAAAAAGTTCTTCATATTTTTAATTGTAGTCCACCAATATTCATGATTTCCTTTAAGCATTATTTTTTTGCCAGGAAGTGAATTTAAAAATTCAAAATCTTTTACAGTATCTTTTAGATGCATAGCCCAAGAAAAGTCGCCTAGATGTATTACAGTATCTTCATCTTTTACTTTTGATAGCCAATCTTTTTTTATCTTTTCTTCATGATTTTCCCAATTGTTTCCAAATATATCCATTGGTTTTGAGCTTGAATATGATAAATGTAAATCACCTATTGCATAAATTGCCATAAACTGTATCTCCTTTCTGCGACTTTTATTATATTTTTTAGTTATATTAAAATTTATAGTTTTAATCCAGGCATAGCATTTAAATCAAGTTCTGATTTTTCTCCTTTAATAAATCTATAATATCCTGCAGATGCAATCATTGCTGCATTATCAGTACATAATTTCAAATCAGGCATATATATATTTAATCCTTCATTTTTGAGTTCTAGAATTTCATTTCTTATATATGAATTTGCTGAAACTCCTCCTGCTATTGCTAAATCTTTTATTCCAGTCTTTTCTATACCTTTTTTTATAGTTTCTATTAAAATTTCTGTTATAGTTTTTTCAAAACTTGCACATAAATCGGCCTTATTTATGTTTTTCTCATTATGATTTAGGTTAATTACCGCTGTTTTTATTCCACTAAAACTAAAATCTAAAGAATCTTCAAAATGAGTTTTAGGCAGTTTTATGTTAGGCTCTCCTTCTTTTGCTAATTTGTCAACTTTTGGTCCTCCTGGATATTCTAATCCAACTACTCTTGCAACTTTATCAAAAGCTTCTCCTATTGCATCATCTCTAGTTTTCCCTAAGACTTCAAATTCTGTATAATTTTTAACATGTACTAAAGCTGTATTTCCACCTGATATAAGTAAACATAAAAATGGTGGTTTAAGATTACTATATGTTAAATAATTTGCAGCAATATGTCCTTCAATATGGTTTACTCCTACAAGTGGAATGTTTTTTGCATAGCTTAATGCTTTTGCATAAGAAACTCCTACAAGTAAAGCTCCAACTAATCCCGGACCATATGTTGGTGCTATAACATCTATATCTTCAAGTTTTATATTTGCTTGTTTTAATGCATATTCTGTTACTCTTGATATTGCTTCAATATGATTACGAGATGCAATTTCAGGTACAACTCCACCATATTTTTCATGAATTGGTATTTGTGTATCTATTATATTTGATAAAACTTCTCTACCATTTTTTACAACTGCTGCTGCTGTTTCATCACAGCTTGTCTCAATTCCTAATACAAATATATCTTTTTCCAAGTTTATCATTTCCAATCTTTTTATATTTGAATTTATATTCCTATTAATAATAAAAACAATCCAATATTAAACATAATGGATTGTTTTTATGTTATCACAAAAATTAAATTTATGCAACATATTTATTTATTAGGCTTCTTCATTTTTTATTTTTCTTATTTTTATTAATAGTATCTCTAAATCTATATAAATAGTATCTTTTATTCTTTCATATCTATATACTAAAGTTGTATTTATCTTAAATTTTGCATCTGCACTTTCTATATTTATAAATCCTGTTTTATTATTATAGAAAACTGTTGCATCTTCAATTTTTAATTTTCCACTTATACTTTTTTCAAATTCAAGTTCTATATCTCCTTTATTCTGAAATTCTTTCAAATTTTCATTTAACTCAGATTCTTTAAATTTCGCCATAATATTTACCTTCCTTTTTTTATTATTCACTAATCAGAAATTTATATTC
>CANQJY010000110.1 GCA_947624365.1 uncultured Clostridia bacterium | reverse complement strand
ATCAATTAGATTTAACAATAGCAAGAGGACTTGATTATTATACAGGAACTGTATATGAAACATTTTTAAATGATTACAGAGAACTAGGTAGTGTATGCTCAGGTGGTAGATATGAAAATTTAGCAGACTATTATACAGATAAAAAATTACCAGGTGTAGGCATTTCTATTGGACTAACACGTCTATTTTATAAATTAAATGAATTAAGACTAATTCAAGCAAATAAAAAATCAATTTCACAGTTACTTATAATACCAATGGTACAAGAAATAGAAAAACCAATTGCTTTAGCAACTGAATTGAGAAACCTAGGAGTAAAAACAGAGATATATCTAAGTGATAAAAAATTAAAGGCAAAAATGAAATATGCAGATAAATTGCAAATACCTTATATTATTGTTATAGGTGATGATGAAATACAAAAGCAAGAAGTAAATATAAAAAATATGCAAACAGGAGAAGAAAAAACAGTTGCTTTAGATAGTAAAGAAATTGCAAATTACATAAAATAAATTAACAAATCACTCTCATGCGGAATATAATACGCATATGGGGAGTGATTTTTTATGGCATTTTCTGATAGAGAGTTACTAGCAAGAATAATACAATGTGAAGCAGGAGGAGAAGGGGACAATGGTATGAAGGCAGTTGCTAGTGTTACAATGAACCGCGTAAATGTATCAGAAGGAGAATATGCAAGAATTTCACAAGGTGGAAATATACGTAATATTATTTTTCAACCAGGACAATTTGATTGCGCAACAGAAACTATTAGAAATCAATATAATCCACAAAATATATATAATATGACCCCAACAGAAATACATTACTATATTGCAGATTGGGTATTAGCAGGGAATAGATTAAATGAAATTGGAAATTGTTTATGGTACTTAAATCCTTTTAAACCAAGTTGTAATTCTACTTTTCCAAATAATGGTTCAGGAACATTACATACAAGATTAGGAAAACACTGCTTTTATAGACCAACTGATATTTATAGTAGTACGTAAAAGGAGAGAAATATGGAAAAAGAGAACAGAGAGGTGAATATTAATCAAAATTCACCAGAAATTTTAACAAATTCTATTTATACACCAGCTTTTTTAAGAGAGCATATAGGGAGATTAATGAGAGTTGAATTTCTAATTGGGACAAATAATTTAGTTGATAGGATAGGAATTTTAGAAGATGTAGGAGCAAGTTATATTTTATTACGTTCTTTTGAAAATGATAGTTTAGTATATTGTGATATTTATTCAATTAAATTTGTTACTATTTCAACAACAGGTTGGTATTAAATAAGAGGGTAATTACCCTCTTTACTTAATCTAACTTCTTAACAAATCAATCCAACTATAAATTACACGCTTTGACATTGTGAATAAATTTAATTTATCAACATCATCTTTAGCTACTAAATTAACAGTAGCCAAAACTTTTCCATCTAAAGTAAAAGTTGCTTCACCTAATTTTTGGCCAGCTGTTATTTTTGCAGGAAGTGAATCTGGTAAATTAATAGTTTGTGAAACTTGTGTATCTTTTCCTTTTTCAATTAAAGCACCACTATTGTTTTCTAAGATAACATCTACCTGATTATTAATTCCTTTTGTTACATCAATAGTTTTTACAATATCGCCTTTATTTCCAAAACTTTTAAAAGTAAATTTACTAAATCCATAATCTAGTAATTTTTGAGCTTCAGCAAATCTAATTTTTGTAGTAGGTGCTTTCATAATAACTGCAATTAATGATAAATCATCTCTAGTTGCACTTGCAGATAAATTGTATAAAGCGGTAGAAGTAGAGCCAGTTTTTAGACCGGTTGCACCTTTATAAGTTTTTATTAATTTATTTGTATTAGAAAGTTGAGATTTTCCATCACGTAATGTATCCATCCAGATAGTTGTATATTTTGTTACTTCAGGATATTTATTTAATAATTCACGTGACATTAATGCAATATCATAACTAGATGTTACATGCCCATCTTCATCTAGACCATGGCAATTTTTAAAAGTTGTATCTTTCATACCCAATTGAGTTGCCTTATCATTCATCATTTGAACAAAAGATTCTTCAGAGCCAGCAATAAATTCACTCATTGCTACAACACAGTCATTAGCTGAATTTACACAGATTGCTTTTAACATTTCATCTACTGTTAATGTTTCCCTTGGGTCAAGCCATATTTGTGAGCCACCCATAGCTGCTGCATTTTCAGAGCAAGGAACACTGTCTGTTAAAGAAATTTGTTGATTAGCTAATGCTTCCATAATAAGTAAAATGCTCATTACTTTTGTAACAGAAGCGGGACGTAATTGCTCATGCATATTATGACTATATAAAACTTGACCTGTATGTTGCTCAATTAAAATTGCAGAGCCACTTTCTAAATTCAAACTATTATCATCTTCTTTTTCGGTTACAGCATTACTATTTACAGCAATAGAAGAATTCTTGCTTTCTGTTGACCAGATATAACTACTATCATCAATTGCAAAACTATAAAAAGGAA
>CANQJY010000109.1 GCA_947624365.1 uncultured Clostridia bacterium | reverse complement strand
ACTATGAGTGTTATAAATTACTTAAAAAATATTGATAATAAAACTATAGAAATGGATTTTGTAACATCATCTATTGTTGCAGAAATAGAACAACAAATAATAGAAAGAAATAGAAAAGTGTTTTTATTAAAAGGTAGAAAGAAAAATCCTTTAAAATATATTAATGAACTCTCAAAAATTATAAGGAAAAACGAATATGATATTATACAAGCACATGGAAGTAGTGCTATGTTATGTTTAGAAATGATAGCTGCAAAAAATGCAGGGTGCAAAATTAGAATTGCACATAGTAGAAATACAAAAACAAGACATATTATATTAGATAAGTTATCAAGACCAGTATTTTACAAAACATATACTCATGGATTTGCATGTGGTGAAGAAGCCGGAAAGTGGTTATTTGGAAAGAGAGATTTTACAATAATAAATAATGGAAAAGATATAGAAAAATTTAAATATAACAAAAATATAAGAGATGAATATAGAAAAAAGTATAATTTACAAGATAAAATTGTTATAGGACATGTGGGTCGTTTTAATAATCAAAAGAATCATGATTATTTAATAGATATATTTAATGAATTACTGAAGGAAAATACTAATTATTTTTTGCTTTTAATAGGTAAAGGTGAATTAGAACAAAAAATAAAAGATAAAGTAGAGAGACTAGGAATTGATAACAAAGTTTTGTTTGTTGGACAATCATTTGAAGTGGAAAAATGGTTACAAGCTATGGATATAATGGTATTCCCATCAAGATTTGAAGGCTTTCCAAATGTTTTAGTAGAATGGCAGATATCAAATTTACCATGTATTATTTCTGATAAAATTACAAACAAAGTAAAATTAACAAATTTGGTTCAATTTGCTTCAATTGAAGATTCACCCAAAAAATGGGTAGAGCTAATAAAAAGTGTAGATATAAAAAATAGAAATGAAAACCAAGAAGAACTATTAAGTCAAATTAAAGAAAAAGGGTTTGATATAAAAGAGAATGCTAAAAAATTGGAAAATATTTATTTAACATTATTGGAGGAAAGCAAAAGGTGAAAAAAGTATTATTTGTAATGAATAGACTCGGTAAGGGTGGAGCCGAAAGAGTAGCGACATTGATTGCAAACGAATTATACAAAAAGAAATATGAAATAAAATTTATATCTTATAATAATATTGAAGATACATATAAAATAGATAAACATATTAAATGTGAAAAATTAGAAATAAAAAGTAGAAATAAAATAATAAGGAAAATAAAAAGAATAATTAATTTAAGAAAAAAAATAAAAGAATATAAACCTGATATTATTATAGCATTTGAGTATTTTGTTAATATGCAAACGATACTTGCTTCATTAGGGCTAAACATAAAAGTAATCATATCTGAAAGAAATGATCCCAATAAAACAGGAAATAAAATTGGTATAAAACAATTAAGAAGCTTATTATATAAATTTTCAGATATTTTAGTTTGTCAAACCGAAGAAGCAAAATTATATTTTCATGAAAAAATTAGAAAAAAAACAGTTATTATTCCAAATCCTATTATGCCAGAATTACCTAAAAGATGTGAAGGAAAAAGAAAAAAAGAAATAGTAACGTTTTGTAGAATATCTAAACAAAAAAATTTAAAAATGATGATAGATGCTTTTGAGATGCTAACAAAAGATTTTCCGGATTATAAATTAGTAATATATGGTGAAGGACCAGAAAAAGACAGAATAGAAGAATATATACAAGAAAAAGGATTAAATAATAAGATAACTTTAAAAGGATTTGCACAGGACGTCCATAAAAAAATTGTAAATAGTAGTATGTATGTATCTTCTTCTGATTATGAAGGAATATCAAATTCTATGATTGAAGCAATGGGAATAGGCTTACCAACAATTTGCACAGATTGTCCATGTGGAGGAGCTAGAATGATGATAGAAGATGGTATAAATGGTATGTTAATACCAGTTGGCGATACAAAAAAATTATATCAATCAATGAAGAAGATTATAGATGAGCCGGAATTAGCAGAAAAATTATCTAAAAACTCAATAAAAATAAACAAAAGACTTAATCAAAATAAAATAACAAAAATGTGGTTGGAATTAATATAAACTAAGGAGAAATAAATGTTAATAAAAGATAAAAAAATAAATCTAGTCAATATTGCTTTGATAATATATGTTTTTTCATTGATTTTCTTTGATGAAGGTAATAATATACAAAAAATTATAAAGTTAATTTTTGTTTGTATAGGTTTAGCATATATAACCAAAAGAGGAAAGATATATATAGACAAATATATAGTTTGGATGCTAATTTTTATGATGTTTGCCACTTTATCAATTAATTGGTCTATATCACATAAGAATGCAAAGACAATGATTACAACTGTACTATTAAATAATATATGCAATTTTTTTCTTTTAAATTTAGTGTATAATGATAAAAACAGAATAAAAATTATTGTAAAAACAATAATCTTTTCAAGTATACTTTTGGAATGAGAATAGCAATAACTTATGGA
>CANQJY010000108.1 GCA_947624365.1 uncultured Clostridia bacterium | reverse complement strand
CTAGTGGTGTTGGATTGATTGCTGTTACTAAAATTAATTTTCCATCTTTTTTGTCTTTTCGTTTTTCATATACTTCTTGAGAAATTTTAGCTTTGTATTTTCCGTATTGTTCAATCTCTTCCTCCTCAATTCCTAATTTTTTCGCAATCTCTGTAATATTCTTTAGTTCTACACTTCTTGCAATTTCAATATCTGTCATTTTCAATCACCCTTTCTATATATTTATTTTTATACAATTATCCCTACTACTAGCCCTATTAAAGCTCCTACAATTACTTGGAATGGGGTATGTCCTAATACTTCTACTAATCTTTCAGATACTTCTACTCCTGTCAATCCTGGTGTTTCAATTAATTTATTTAATAATTTTGCCTGTTTCCCCGCTGCTCTTCTAATTCCTGCAGCATCATACATAACTACACATGCTAAAATTAATGCAATGGCAAACATTGGAGTATCAACACCTTCATATTTACCAATTAAAGTTGCTAAACCTACAACAACTGCAGAATGTGAGCTTGGCATTCCACCTGCTCCCAATATTCTTTTAAAATTGAATTTCCTTGTTGTTACTAAATCATATATAACTTTAAATAATTGAATAAAAAACCATAACAAAAATGGTACGACAATATATTTGTTTTGTATAAAACCTATGATGTTATTCATTTATTTTCCCCTTTCTTTTCTATGTCCATTTGGGGACGGTCCTTTTTTGGACATTTGTGACAGATGTCCAAAAAAGGACCGTCCCCAAATGGACATTATAATACGTCTTCTTCTTTTATTTCTCCATCTTGATTTAATAATATGGTGATTTTCTTTTCCGCTTCTTCTAGAATTTTGTTACAATTTTGTGATATAGCTATTCCTTTTTCAAATTTTTTCATTGTGTCATCTAGGTTCAAATCCCCTTTTTCTAGCTCATTTACAATATTCTCTAATTCATTAATATTTTCTTCAAAACTTGCTTGTTTCATATTTTTCCTTCCCTATCTATTTTTCTATTACTTCTCCTGTTTCTATATTGACTTCCATATATGAAATCGTAATAGTGTTTGAAATTACTGCTACATGATATACGTTTCCTTCAACTGCTTCAACAACAAAATTGTAACTATCACTAGTTTCTCCCCATTCTTTTTTTGCAAGTTCAATTGCTTTTTTTTCAGGGTTTTCTGTTCCACTTTGTTGACTACTTTCTTTTTCTTCTTTTCCTACAACTGTTGATGTAGTATTCTCAGTATTTATTTTATTTTCTTCTATATCTTTTGTTGTGTTAGTTGTATTTTCCATATCTGTTTCATTTTGTATTTCGTTTTGAACTTCATTTGCAGTTTCTAAGGTATCTTCTGCCCATATATATGTAATATATGCAACTAGTGCAATGATAAGGATTATAAGTATTCCTATTAATATTTTTGTACTTTTTCTCATTTTTTCTTTTTTCCTTTCTCTTTAGATTTTTTATTGAATTTGTGCTTTTTTCATTCCATCTGCTAGTTTTAGATTTATTTGATCTCCTTTTTTTAGCTGTTTTACACTTTTAATAATATTATCATCTTGTTCTATAATTGCATATCCCCTTGCTAATGTTTTTAAAGGACTCATTGCATCTAATTTTGACAATAAAGATACATATCTTTCTTTTTCTTTTTGCTTCTTTTTTTGTATAGCACTTTCCAAACGTTTTATATATTGGTCTACCAACATATATCTATTTTGTATAATTTTCATTGGCTCTTTAAATACATAACTTGCCATACATTTTTGAAGTTGTAATTGTAACATTTCATATTTTTTGTTAAGAGCTAATCTCATTCTGTTTTGATATGAGCCGTATTTTTTGTTTTACTTCATAAATATCTGGAACAGCTAGTTCTGCTGCTGCCGAAGGTGTTGGTGCTCTTAAATCTGCTGTGAAATCAGAAATAGTAAAATCAGTTTCGTGACCTACTGCAGAAATTATTGGAATTTTGGAATTGTAAATTGCAGTTGCTACAACTTCTTCATTAAATGGCCATAAATCCTCTAATGAGCCTCCTCCTCTTGCTAATATTAATACATCTGCTAATTGATTTTTGTTCATATATTCAATTCCTTCTGCTATTTTTCCTGCTGCATCTTGTCCTTGTACAGGTACTGGTAATATACGTATTCTGACATTTGGATTTCTTCTTGTACTTACATTGATAATATCTCTAATAACTGACCCTGTTTGAGAAGTTAATACACCTATTATATTTGGCATTTGTGGTATTTTTTGTTTATGACTGATGTCAAAGTAGCCTTGTTTCTCTAGTCTTTGCTTTAATTCCTCATACTGTTTATATAAAGCTCCTACGCCATCTTCTTGCATAGCTTGTACATAAATTTGATAAATTCCATCTCTTTCAAATACAGATACACTTCCTAATACAAAAACCTTCATTCCGTCTTTTGGAGTAAAGTCTAATTTTTGTGCATATGTTTTAAACATAATACATTTTATTAAAGATTTTTCATCCTTTAAAGTAAAATACATATGTCCTGTATAATGGTGTTT
>CANQJY010000107.1 GCA_947624365.1 uncultured Clostridia bacterium | reverse complement strand
TTTCTTTATTCAAGGTGAATTGCCAATGATAGACACAGAAGGAAAAATCTTAATTGGGGAAGATGGTCTAATAAAATTAGCAGCAGATGGGCATGGTGGTATTTATGAGTCATTAGTAAAAACTCATATGGTAGAAAAAATGAAACAATTAGGTGTAGAGTGGGTATTTATTGGTGGAGTTGATAATTGCTTAGTCAAAATGGTAGATCCTATTCTAATGGGGATAGCAATAGACAAAAAGGTAACAGTTGCATGCAAATCTGTTGTAAAAGCAAATCCAGAAGAAAAGGTAGGAGTATTTTGTAGAAAAAATGGAAAACCTAATGTAATTGAATACACGGAAATCACAAAAGAAATGGCAGAAGCCAAAAATGAAGATGGAGAACTAGTATATGGAGAAGCTCATATATTGTGTAATTTATTTAATGTATCAGCAATAGAAAGAATGGGAGCTACGCCATTGCCATATCATGTTGCATATAAAAAGGCAACATACATAGATAAAGATGGTAATTTAGTTGTTCCAGATTCACCAAATGCCTATAAATTTGAAGCTTTTTTATTTGATGCATTTGGAAAAGTAGATGATATGGCAATTTTAAGAGTAAAAAGAGAAGAAGAATTCGCACCTGTTAAAAATGAAGATAGAGCTGGTGTAGATTGTCCAAGCACAGCAAGAAAATTATATAAAAAATATCATAATTTAGATTAAGATATTCTATAATTTTTTAAGGAGGAAATAGAATGTATTTAGAGGAATATAAAAGATGGTGCGAAAGTTCAGAATTTGATGAAGAAACAAAAAAAGAATTGATGCAAATACGTGACAATGAAAAAGAAATAGAAGATAGATTTTATAAAGAATTAGAATTTGGAACAGCAGGATTAAGAGGAATTATTGGAGCAGGCACAAATAGAATGAACAAATATACAGTAGGGAAAGCAACTCAAGGATTGGCCAATTATATTCTTATGCAAGGAACACAAGATAAAGGAGTCGCAATTAGTTATGATTCTAGAAAAATGTCAAAAGAATTTAGTGAACAAACAGCACTTATATTAAATGCAAATGGTATAAAAACATATTTATTTGAAAGTTTAAGACCAGTACCAGAATTATCATTTGCAATTCGTGAACTTGGTTGTACAGCAGGTGTAATGATAACAGCAAGCCATAATCCACCAAAATATAATGGATATAAAGTATATTGGGAGGATGGCGCTCAAATTGTTAGCCCTAGGGATGTAGATATAATTGCACAAGTAAAAGCTGTAAAAAATTATTCAGAAATTAAGACAATAACAAAATCAGAAGCAGAAGAAAAGGGATTATTTCATTTGATATATAAAGACATGGATGACAAATATCTTACAACATTAAAAAAATTGGTATTAAATCCAGACATAGTAAAAGAACAAGGAAAGACATTAAAAGTTGTATATACTCCATTACATGGAACTGGAAATACAATTGCAGAAAAGTTATTAAAAGAAATTGGCATACAAAATTTGTATGTAGTTCCAGAACAAAAAGATCCTGATGGAAGTTTTCCAACTGTAGATTATCCAAATCCAGAAGATCCAAAAGCATTTAAATTAGCATTAGAGTTGGCAAAAAAAGTAGATGCAGATATTGTATTAGCAACAGATCCAGATGCTGATAGATTAGGGGTATTTGCAAAAGATAGTAAAACAGGAGAATATATGGATTACACAGGGAACATGTCAGCATTACTTATTGCAGAATATCGCATTTCTCAAATGAAAGCTAAAGGAATTTTACCAAGTAATGGAATGTTTATTACAACAATTGTTTCTTCTAATTTAGCTCTTGCTATTGCAAACTATTACAATCTAAAGGTATATGAAGTATTAACAGGATTTAAAAACATAGGAGCAGTTATGAGAGAAGCAGAAATAACAGGTAAAAATCAATATGTTTTTGGATTTGAAGAAAGTTATGGTTGCCTAATAGGAGATTATGCAAGAGATAAAGATGGAATAGCTGCAGTTATGGCGCTTTGTGAAGTAGCATGTTATGCAAAATCACAAGGAAAAACTCTATGGGATGCAATGATAGATGTATATAAAAAATATGGATATTACAAAGAAGGTTTGATTTCTATTGTTAGGGAAGGTGTAGAAGGCGCGCAAGAAATTCAAGATATGATGACAAAAACAAGAAATAAAGAAATAACAGAAATTGGTGGACTAAAAGTATTAAAATTTAAAGATGTTGATATTGATTATGTTAAAGATATGCAAACAGGAGAAATTTCTAAAACAGGACTTCCAAAATCAAATGTATTATATTATGAATTAGAAAATAACAGTTGGTGCTGTGTTAGACCTTCTGGAACAGAGCCAAAAATCAAGATATATATGGGAATTAAAGGTGAAACAGAAGAGGATGCTCAAGTAAAACTTGAACATTTAAAAGAAGCGATGGAAAAGATAGTAACAGAGTAGAGGGGATTTACAAATTAATATAAATCTGGTATAGTATATATGGAGATGTGCTCATAGCTCAGCAGGATAGAGCAGTC
>CANQJY010000106.1 GCA_947624365.1 uncultured Clostridia bacterium | reverse complement strand
CAGATGTTATTTATCCCTTATTTTATAAGGGCTTTATTATTTTTCGGTCTTGTTTTTGGTCTTGTTTATCTAAATTATTAATAATATCTATCACTTGATTTTGAATATTTGGAAATAAATGCATATATATTTGTTGCATTACTCCAATAGTATGACCCATACGCTCAGATAGCATTATAAATATACCTGACATATCCATGTTTTTTTTAACTGCTTCATTGATAATTAATGATACATGACTATGTCTAAATTCATGTATTGTTATTTCATTGACTCCAGATTTATTAAAATAATATTTTTTATATCTATCTATTGATGTTCTAGAAATTGGTTTTTTTCCACCAAATACGAAATCTTTGATAGAAAACTCTGTATTTTTACTTTTTATATTATAATATTCTAACAATGTTTTCTTTAAAAAAACATCCATATCTATTTTTCTATTTTCTTTTGTTTTAGTGTTTGTTATTTTATATGGAACTTCAAATGTTTTTGGAGTTAAAGTTTTTGTAACTAGTATTTGATTATTACTAAAATCAATATCTTCCCAAGTTAATGCTTGAACTTCTCCTTTTCTCATCCCTGTATAATATAAAAAAATAAAAAAAGTTTTCCAATTTATATCATCAACGCATGATATAAATTCTTTAAATTGCTCGTATGTTATGTATCTGATTTTTTGTAAATTATTTTTAATTGTTTCATTTTTTTCTTTAAATACTCCTAAGTTTTGTTCAAAATTAACAGTTATATAATTGTATTTAATACCATATTTTAATATATTTACCATAACTATGTGAATTTTGCTTTTCATATTTATAGATAATTGATTTTTATTAATAAACTCCCTCCAAACAATAAAATTGTTTTGTGATAAATCTTTAGTTTTTTTATCAAAGTAGGGAATAATCCATTTTTGAATTAATTGAAAATAAGTGTAATAAGTAGATTCTTTATTAATTTGTTTTTGATATTCTAAATACAAGTTACATAATTCTTTAAAGGGAATATTTTTTGTATTTATATATGTTTGTCCTTGCAATCTATTTTCCTCTTGTTGTGCTAGCCAATATCCTTCTTTTCCTAACCATTTTTTGTTGTGTCTAGTAATTTGTTTCCGTTTCCCTGATTCATCAGTGATGTATGTTCTTATAAAGTATTGTTTTTTACTATCTACTAATTTGTCAACCAATTGACCAGTCTTTTTGTTTTTTTCTTTTTCGGTTTAAACCGGCATAATATCATCTCCTTAAAAAACAAGTTCAATATAATATCTATTTATTTTTTTTTGTCAATGCTGTCGAACAGTTGTTTTCTTTTTAATATAATTATTGTATAATTATATTAAATTAAAAAGTACTGGCATTTCACTGGTACAAAAATAATTTCAAATAGTGATGAGAAAGGTAGTGGTATTATGCGTTTATTTGAAAGTGATAAGGAGATTATTGATTTGTATATTACACTTAGGAAAGAGGATTTAGTTAATGTATTTATGCATTATATAGTAACAAAAAAAAGCACTACTCGTTAGTGCTTTCTGAATTGCTTTGATTTATTTTTGCTAGCGTATCCATATCAGGATATTTATTTGGCTTATCGTTTATTTCTTTCCATAATCTTTTATATTGCCTAACTTGGTCAACAGCCAATTGAATTTCTTCTTTTTTTAGTGTTTCGTCGCTATTAATCAAATTGGCTTCTCTTAATGCCATATTTAGTTTTCCTATTTGATCATAGTCTTCTTGATTAAATCCAAGCAAGTAATCAGTTGATACATTAAAATGTCTTGCTAAAATCTTCACTATTTTGAATGGTGGTTGTGTAATGTTGTTTTCCCAATTTGAAATCGTTTGTTTTGCAACATTACATAATGCACCGATTTCTTCTTGCGTAATATTATTTTCTTTACGCAATTCTTTTAATCTATCTCCAAACAGATGAATCACATCCTTTTTGAATTTTTATATATACGTAGTATATATAAATTATAACATAATTATTCTAAATTTGTTTACATTTTTAACTATTAAATCAATATTTTTTTGACACAAAAAAAGCTTTGACAAAAAAAACAAGAAAAAATATTGACTTAGTCAAAGAAACTTGGTATATTTATAAACGTAAGGTACGGAACGTAGTACTTTACAAATGATAGTGGTGTAGTAAAATGCACAAAAAAAGAAAAGTGCTACACAATACAAATGCTATTTTTTAGAAACAATCTTTATAAAAGATATGTCACCAGTTCGAATGGATATACCACTGAACATAGCATTTATGATTGCAATAAATACACTTTTCATAGCATCACCTCGTTTCATTAGGTTTCCCTTTTGAAAATGAAGTGCTACCCTAAAACCGATCTTATCGGTGATAGACAAAATAAGAGAGTTAAGTCGAACCTGAGAAATTTGAACTTAACCCTAAAAACCAAAGTGAGAAACTATTTCCTCGTAACATTTATCTTAATAAGCGAAATATCGCCAATCTTGACAGTGATGTCATTTGAAAATAGTATCTCCAAAACATGTAGGAGCATATGCTCACCCACTTTCTATCCCTTTC
>CANQJY010000105.1 GCA_947624365.1 uncultured Clostridia bacterium | reverse complement strand
TCCTTCTGAGCCAGGAATAACTGGAACACCTGCTTTTTTCATTAATTCTTTACTATTTGATTTATTACCCATTAAATCAATTACTTTATAAGATGGTCCAATAAATTTTATCCCACTTTCTTCACACATCTTAGCAAAATAAGCATTTTCTGATAAAAAGCCAAAACCCGGGTGGATGCTATCTGCACCCGTAATACATGCTGCTTCTAGTATATTTTTTACATTTAAATAGCTTTTTTGAGATATAGCAGGCCCAACGCAAATTGCTTCATCTGCAAGTCTAGTATGCAGCGCTTCTTTATCTGCTTCTGAATAAATTGCGACTGTTTTTATATTTAATTCTCTACAAGCTCGAATTATACGAACTGCAATTTCTCCTCTGTTTGCAATTAATACTTTTTTTAGCATTTTCTATCTCCTTTGCAAGTTATAATAACTTTTTTAGGTAAATGTATAGTATATATTATTTTCGCAAAAAAATACTTCCTTGCTGGTCGGGTTGCTTACGCTTACCCTCCTAGACTGCGCGTCCGGATTTTTTTGCTCAAAGAATATATACATACCTTTACAATAACATGGTAATTTCACTAAATATTATAAATTGTAATATTTAGTAGAAAGTTTGAAAAATAGAGTGGGCTATACAATAGCAAAAGTCAGCTCACCTTTTGCAGCTACTACTCCATCAACTGTAGCTATAGCTTCTCCTATACCAATAGGACCTTTTTGCTTTATTATATTTACTTCTAATTTTAAAGTATCCCCTGGAACAACTTGTTTTTTAAACCTTAATTTATCTATTCCACCAAATAAAGCATTTTTTCCTTTATTTTCTTCCATAGATAAAATAGCAACAGCTCCCGTTTGTGCTAATGCTTCAACTATTAATACTCCTGGCATAATTGGATTTTGTGGAAAATGTCCTACAAAGTATGGCTCATTAATACATACATTTTTATATGCTATGCATGATTTTCCTGGAGTAAATTCTTCTACTTTATCTATCATTAGAAATGGTGCTCTTTGTGGAATAATTTCCATAATTTGATTAATATCTAACATTTAAATCAAATCCCTTCTTTTTATGTTGACAATTTTTTATAATTATGTTATAATTTAGTTATTGAACAGCAATGTTCTGTTTCATAGTAGAAAAGAGTAGTCAAATTTGCTCATAAACACTCTTTTTTACTGTATATTTTGATGGAGATATCTTTTTAGTTTCCTCTTATCCAACAATGTTTCTCAAATTACATTTAGTAACTAAGATATCTCTGGCAGAGCCTAGTTTCTTTATAAGACACTAGGCTTTATTTTATAATAAATAAAGTTTTTCCGTAGTCTACCATTTCCCCATCGCTTACACAAACTTCTACTATTTCTCCATCATATTCTGATTCAATTTCATTCATTAATTTCATTGCTTCTACAATACAAAGTATATCTCCTTTTTTTACTTTACTTCCTACTTCTACAAATTTTTTTGCAGTAGGTGAAGGTTTTGAATAAAATGTTCCTACCATAGGAGATGTTACTTTATTTCCTTCTTTAATTTTTTCTTCTTTTATTTTATTATTAACAAGCTCCTTAGATGGTTGGACTACAGGTAATATATTTTGTTTTTGTATATTTTCTTTTGCACCTTCTTTTTTCATACTAATTTTTATTCCATCTGGAAACTCTATATCAATTGAAGTTAATTTAGATTCTCCCATGTCATCCATTAATTTTTTAATTTCCTCGTATTTCATATTTAACCACATTTCCTTTCTTGCTTATTCATATTTTTTAAATATAATTGTACTATTATGACCACCAAATCCTAAAGAATTTGACATTGCTATTTTAACTTCTTTATTTCTGCCTTCATTTGGAACAATATCCAAGTCACATTCTTCATCTGGGACCTTATAATTAATTGTTGCAGGTATGTAACTTTCTTCAATTGCTTTGGCACATACTATTGCTTCTATTCCTCCTGCTGCGCCAAGCAAGTGTCCTGTGTTTCCCTTTGTAGAACTTATCATTACAGTTTTACTTGCACTACCTAAGGCAGATTTTATTGCCATAGTTTCACACATATCATTTAAATGCGTAGATGTTCCATGTGCATTAATATATGTTATATCTTCAGGTTTTATATTAGCATCCTTAATAGCATTTTTCATTGCTCTTGCTCCGCCTTCTCCATCTGGTGCTGGTGAAGTTATATGATAAGCATCAGATGTTGCACCATATCCTATTATTTCTGCATAAATTTTAGCGCCTCTTTTTTTAGCATGTTCTAATTCTTCTAAAATGATAACTCCTGCTCCTTCACCCATAACAAATCCATTTCTTTCTTTGTCAAATGGAATGCTTGCTCTTGTTTTATCTGTTTGTTGTGATAATGCTTTAAGATTCATAAACCCTGATTCCTGTTGGTGTAACTGATGCTTCTGTTCCACCTGCTAGCATAATATCTTGATAGCCATGTTTTATTATTCTATAACTTTCACCTATCGAATGTGTTCCTGAAGCACATGCAGTTACCATTGCATAAGATTCTCCTTTTGCTCCAATATCAATTGCTACATTGCCCGCTGCCATATTTACAATTGACATTGGTATAAACATAGGAGATACCCTATCTTGACCTTTATCAAAGTAGTTTTTCATTTGTTCTTCTATTGTTCCTAATGCTCCAATTCCTGAACTTATAACTACACCAAAACGTGTACTATCTATTTTTTCCATATCAATATTTGCATCTTTAACTGCTTCT
>CANQJY010000104.1 GCA_947624365.1 uncultured Clostridia bacterium | reverse complement strand
AAATCCTAAAAATTCCAATTCTTTCTCTCAAGAATTAATTTCTAAAATAACAGACTTAAAAAAGGAAAGGCAAAATATTTTATCAAGAAATGGATATTCTGCAGATTTCTTTATACCAAATTATGAATGTTCTATTTGCCATGATACAGGATATGTAGTAGATGATAATTTTAATACTGTTATGTGTTCTTGTTTAAAACAAAGATTATTAGATATTTCTTATAATAAATCTAATATTTACAGTTTAAAAAAAGAGAATTTTGATTGTTTTGATGAAAAACGTTTTTCAAATGAAGTTGATTTATCAAAATATAAATTAAATATTTCACCTAGAAAAAATATTTTAAATATAAAAAATAAATGTATGGAATTTATTAAAAATTTTGATAATTCCGATAGCAAAAATTTATTATTTACAGGGGCTACTGGTTTGCGGTAAGACTTTTATGTCAAACTGTATTGCGTCAGAATTGTTAAAAAATGGCAAAACTGTTTTGTATCAAACAGCTCCCGTTTTGCTTGAAAGCGTAATAGATTTTAAGCTCGGAAGAAGTAAAATTTCTTCTGATAATATTATTCAATCTGTTTTAGAAACTGATTTATTGATTATTGATGACCTTGGAACAGAAACTATTAATTCTATGAAGTTGAGTGAATTATTTACAATTATAAATACACGTATATTAAATTTAAATCATCATATCACAAAAACAATTATTTCTACTAACTTAGATATGAAAGATATTTTTGATATTTATCAAGATCGTATTGGTTCACGTATTGCTGGATATTATGATATTTATTATTTTTTTGGTGAAGATTTACGTTTAAAAAGAAAATAACTACAAATCTTGTAGTTATTTTCTTTTTTATTATTCTTGTCCTTCTGGTGTTACTGTTTCAATACTAACAACTTTTCCACCATCTGATGTTCTCATTAATGTTACACCTTGTGTTGCTCTACCTAGAACACTAATTTCACTTACTTTTAATCTAATAATAGTTCCCTTATCTGTAATTAACATTACATCTTCATCATCATTTGCAATTCTTACTCCTACGATTTTTCCTGTTTTTGGTGTTATCTTGTATGTAATAACTCCTTTTCCTCCTCTTAGTTGTACTCTATATTCATCTAATTCTGTCCTTTTTCCAAATCCATTTTCTGTAATTGCAAGTAATGTTGCTCTTCCACCTCTAATAACAGATTCCATTCCTATTACTTTATCATCATCATTAATTCTAATACCTATTACCCCTTGTGCGGTTCTTCCTATTGGTCTTACATCTTTTTCGTCAAAGGTAATACATAAGCCTTTTTCTGTTACTAATACTACATTATCCTCCCCATCTGTTAATCGAACAGCTATAAGCTCATCGTCATCTTTCAGTGTGATACCTTGTAATCCTGTTTTTTTGCTTGATTCATATTCTTTTAATGCTGTTTTCTTTATTAGTCCATTTTTTGTTCCCATTAAAAGATATTTTCCATCTGCAAAATTTTGTATTGGAATTACTGCTGATATTTTTTCTCCTGGATCTAATCTTAACAAATTAACAATGGCTGTTCCTTTTGCTGTTCTTCCTGCTTCTGGTACTTCATATCCTCTTAATTTATATAATTTACCTTTATTTGAGAAAAATAATATCGTATCATGAGTTGAAGCTGTAAAAATTTGTTTTACAAAATCCTCTTCTCTTGTTGAAATTCCTGTAATTCCCTTTCCTCCACGTCTTTGGCTTCTATATGTATCAATTGGCATTCTTTTTATATACCCAAAATGTGTTAGGGCAATAACCGTTTGCTCTTCTTTTATTAAATCCTCTACATCAAACTCTCCTTCTGCTGCTATTATTTTTGTTAGCCTATCATCTCCAAATTTTGCTTTTATTTCAAGTAACTCTTCTTTTATAATGTCAAATACTAATTTTTCACTTGCTAGAACTTCTCTTAAATGTGCTATTAATTTCATCAATTCTTCATATTCTTCTTCAATTTTTTCTCTTTGCAAACCTTGTAGAGTTCTTAATCTCATATCTAGGATTGATTGTGCTTGGATATCTGATAATCCAAATCTTTCCATCAATCTTTCTTTTGCATTATCATATGAAGAACGTATAATGCTTATTACTTCATCAATATTGTCTAATGCAATTTTTAATCCTTCTAATATATGAGCTCTTGCTAGGGCTTTGTCTAATTCAAATTGTGTTCTTCTTAATATAACTTCTTTCCTATGTTCTATGTAACAATCTAATATTTGTCTTAATGTTAAAATTTTTGGCTCACCTTTTACTAAGGCTAATAAGATAATTCCAAAAGTATCTTGCATTTGTGTATGTTTATATAATTGGTTTAAAACAACTTGTGCATTTGCATCTCTTCTAAGTTCAATAACTACTCTTGTTTTTTCTTTTCTGTCTGATTCATCTCTTACTTCTGAAATACCTTCTATTTTCTTTTCTTTTGTTAAATCAGATATTGTTTTTACTAATTTTGCTTTATTAACTTGATATGGCAATGAAGAAACAATAATTCTTTGTTTTCCACCACTCATTTCTTCTATTTCTGCTTCTGCTCTCATCGTGATTTTTCCTCTACCTGTTGTATATGCTTGTTTTATTCCCTCTACTCCTAATATTGTTGCTCCTGTTGGAAAATCTGGTCCTTTTATAACTTTTATTAAATCTTCGTCTGTTACCTCATCTTCATCAATAATTTTAATAATTCCGTCAATTACTTCTCCTAAATTATGTGGTGGTATATTAGTTGCCATTCCTACGGC
>CANQJY010000103.1 GCA_947624365.1 uncultured Clostridia bacterium | reverse complement strand
TATATCAAAAGTTCTTTCATTTGCTCTGTAATCTTCTATATTTAAACTATTATCTGCTGCTAATACTCCTACTAATGTTACATTTGGAAAATGATGTCCTTTTACTACCATTTGTGTTCCTATTAATATATCAATATTTTCATTTTTAAATTTATTCAAAATTTGTTCATGAGAATTCTTTTTAGTTACAGTATCTGTATCCATTCTAATAGTTGTGCTATTAGGAAATTGTTTTTTTATCTCTTGCTCTAGTTTTTGGGTTCCTGTCCCAAAATAGCGTATTTTTTTGCTACCACATTCTGGGCAAATTGTAACAACTGGTGCTTCTTGTCCACAATAATGGCATTTTAATTTGTTTTCATATCCATGATATGTCATACTAACATTACAGTTTTTGCATTTTACTGTATATCCACATTCTCTGCACATTATAAATGTAGAATATCCTCTACGGTTTAAAAATAAAATTGTTTGGTGCTTATTTTTTAAGTTTTTTTCAATTTCTTCATATAATTCCATACTTAGCATAGAATGGTTTCCATTTGCTAATTCTTGTTTTAAATCTACAATTTCTACTTTTGGTAATTTTGATTTGTTGGCTCTTTGAGTTAATTGTAATATTGTGATTTCTTTTTTGGCAGTTGCTTTGTAATATGTTGTAATATCTGGTGTTGCACTTCCTAGTACAACAGGTATTTGTTCTTGTTTTGCAATATAATTTGCTATGTCTTTTGCTTGATACCTTGGATTTGCTTCTGATTTATATGAGCTGTCATGTTCTTCATCAATTAAAATTATTCCTAAGTTTTGTACTGGTGCAAAAATAGCTGATCTCGCTCCTATTATTATTTTTGCTTTGTTTTGTTTAATTCTTTCCCATTCATCATGCCTTTCTCCTATTGATAATTTACTATGTAATACTGCAATTTGCCCTTTTCCAAATCTTGCAATAAAACGTTCTACCATTTGTGGTGTTAATGAAATTTCCGGTACTAGCATTATTGCGCTTTTATTTTGTGCAATAACTTTTTCAATTAATTGTAAATAAATTTCTGTTTTTCCAGAGCCTGTAATTCCATAGATTAGAAATTGTTCATATTTGTTGTTTTCAATTGCTTTTTCGATTGTATCATATGCATATTGTTGTTCTTCATTTAATGTGTATTTTTTTGTGTTTTCAATTTTTTTATCTACAAGTGGATTTCTTTCTATTTTTGTTTCTACTATTTCTAAATATCCGTTTTTTATAAGTGTGTTTATTATTGCTCTTGAACAATCTGTAAACATTTCTATTTCTGGTATTGTTGCTCCTTCATTTTCTTTAACAAATTGTAATATTTTTTGTTGTTTTTCTGATTTTATAATTTTGTTTTCTATATCATATTCTATTTCTTCTATTTGCTTTTTTAGATATATTGTATTTATTATTTTATCTTGTATTTTATTATTTTTTGACCTCGTTCCTGGTGTTTGCATTAATTTTACACAATCTGCTACATTGCAAAAATATTGTTTTGACATCCATTTTGCTAGTTCAATTTGTTTTTTAGTTAGGCTTTCTTCTAATTTTGCTATATCTTTTACTTCATATTCAGATTTTTCTTTTAATCCAACAACAAATCCTTCTTCTAAATCTTTTTTTCTTCCAAATGGTACCATTACTTTTGTTCCAATTGAAATAAAATCTTGCAAGTTATCTGGAATATGATAGTCAAATGTTCTATTTAATTTTTTGGCAGTTGTGTTAATAATGACTTGTGCTATCATGATTTCTCCTTTTTCGTTTTTTGTTAGTATATCAAATTTTAATAAAATTCACAAGTGTTTAATATTGCATTTGCTTAAATTTATGATATAATGTTTTTTAAGTTCATATTATTATATAAAAGGGGTTTGATAAATGGAAACAGAAAGATTTACAATGACAAAAAAAGCCGGAATTTATGGTATTATTGGAAATATACTTTTATTGATTATGAAATCTATTATTGGTTTTTTTACACATAGTCAAGCTATGATTGCTGATACTTTTAATAGTGCTGGTGATATTTTTGCATCTCTTATGACTTTTATTGGTAACAAAATCGCTAGTGAACCAAATGACGAAGATCATAATTTTGGTCATGGAAAAGCAGAATATATTTTTTCTATGTTTATTGGTATTTCTATGATACTTGTGTCTGCTAAATTATTATATGATTCTGCTATGAGTCTTATTTTGGGAAATGATTTGCAGTTTTCTTGGTTTTTACTAATTGTTTGTGTTATTACAATTATAACTAAACTGATTTTATATTTATATACAAAACGTGCTTATAAATTGCATAAAAATATTTTACTAGAAGCTAATATGAAAGACCATCGTAATGATTGTATTATAACATCTTTTACCTTGTTATCTAGCATCTTTTCTTTATTTGGCATTTTCTTGATTGATAGTATTGTTGGTTTTGGTATTTCTATTTGGATTTGTTATACTGGTATTACTATTTTTATGGAAAGTTATCGTATATTAATGGATATTTCTATTGATGAGAAATCAAAAGATATAATTCTAAATTTAGCAAGAGCATATTCAGAAATAAAATCAATTAGGAATTTTTCCTCTTCTCCTGTTGGGGCAAAACATATGATTTTCTTGACTATTTGTGTTGATGGGAATATGTCTACTTTTGATAGCCATCACTTAGCTGATGATTTGGAAAATAAAGTAAATGAGTTGGATTTTGTTTATAAAACAATTGTGCATGTGGATCCAGTGTAAGGGCTTGTATCCATTTGTCCATTTTGGGACGGTCCTT
>CANQJY010000102.1 GCA_947624365.1 uncultured Clostridia bacterium | reverse complement strand
TAAAAATAAAACATTTTATACTGATGTATGGGATTTTTCTAAACCAAAATACTATGCATTAGATATGTTTCCATATCCTTCTGGACAAGGTCTACATGTTGGTCATCCTGAGGGATATACAGCAACAGATATAATGTCTAGAATGAAAAGAATGCAAGGATACAATGTATTACATCCTATGGGTTGGGATGCTTTTGGTCTACCTGCTGAACAATATGCCATAAAAACAGGAAATCATCCTGCTGGATTCACTTTAGCAAATATTCAAACATTCAAAAAGCAATTAAAAATGCTTGGATTATCTTTTGATTGGGATAAAGAGGTTTCTACTTGTGACCCTTCTTTTTATCAGTGGACTCAATGGATTTTTAAACAACTATTTGAAGATGGTTTAGCAAAATTAATTGAAATGCCTGTTAATTGGTGTGAGGAATTAGGTTGTGTACTTTCTAATGATGAGGTTATTGACGGTAAAAGTGAAAGAGGTGGATTCCCTGTTGTACGCAAAAATATGAAGCAATGGGTTTTAGATATTCCAAAATATGCTGATAGTTTAATAGCTGGATTAGATGACATTGATTGGCCTGAATCTACAAAAGAAATTCAAAGAAATTGGATAGGTCGTTCTGAAGGTGCAGAGGTTACTTTCAAAATTGATGGTTTTTCTGATTTAACTTTTACTGTTTTTACAACTAGACCTGATACTCTATTTGGAGCTACTTATTGTGTTTTTGCACCTGAACATCCATTAGTTAGTAAGATTACTTCTTCAGAACAACAAGAAGATGTAAACTCATATATTAAATTGAGTGCTTCTAAATCTGATTTAGAGAGAACTGAATTAAATAAAGATAAGACTGGTGTTTTTACTGGTGCTTATGCAATTAATCCAGTTAACAACAAGAAAATTCCTATTTGGATTTCTGATTATGTTTTAGCTTCTTATGGAACTGGTAGTATTATGGCTGTTCCTGCACATGACCAAAGAGATTATGAATTTGCCACAAAATTCAATTTAGAAATTATTCCTGTATTAGAAGGTGGTGATATTTCTAAAGAGGCATTTATCGGAGATGGCATACATATAAATTCTGAATTTTTGAATGGTTTAAATAAACAAGATGCAATTTCTAAAATGATTGATTGGCTTGAAGAAAAAGGTGTTGGTGGTAAAAAAGTTAATTATAAATTGCGTGAATGGATTTTTGCAAGACAACGTTATTGGGGTGAGCCAATACCAATTGTATATGTTGATTCAGAAATGAAAGCTTTACCTGATGATGAATTACCATTAATTTTACCAGAGCTTGAAGACTATAGTCCTTCTAAAACTGGTAATTCTCCTTTGGATAATGCTACTGATTGGGTTAATACTACTTTTGATGGAAAACCTGCTAAAAGAGAAACTAGTACAATGCCTGGTTCAGCTGGTTCAAGCTGGTATTTCTTGCGTTATATAGACCCTCACAATAAAGATGAATTTGCAAATGCTGAATTATTAAAACATTGGTTGCCTGTTGATTTATATGTTGGTGGTCCTGAACATGCAGTTGGTCATTTGTTGTATTCTCGTTTCTGGAATCAATATTTGTACAATAAAGGACTTGTTCCTGTAAAAGAACCATTTTCTGTTCTTCGTCATCAAGGTATGATTTTAGGTACAAATGGTGAAAAAATGAGTAAATCAAAGGGAAATGTTGTTAATCCTGATGATATGGTACGTGAATATGGTGCTGATAGCTTGAGAGTTTATGAAATGTTTATGGGACCTATTGAAAGTAGCAAGCCATGGGATCCTAATGGAATTGATGGTTCTCGTAAATTTTTAGACCGTGTTTGGCGATTATATACAGAGTCTGATAAAATTAAGGAAGCAGAAAATATTAATTTAGAAAAAATATATCATTATACTGTAAAAAAAGTAACAAATGATTATGAGACTATGAATTTCAATACAGCTGTTTCACAAATGATGATTTTTATAAATACAGTCCAAAAAGAAGATATTTTTCCTTTAGAATATGCAGAGGGATTTTTGAAATTGTTAAACCCAGTTGCTCCTCATATTACAGAAGAATTATGGTCTATTTTAGGTCATAAAAATACTATCTCTTATGAGGCTTGGCCTGTGTTTGATGATTCAAAAATAGTTTCTGATAAAATTACATTGCCAATTCAATTTAATGGAAAATTGAAAGCTACTATTGTAATTGAAAAAGATTTAGATGAAGCTTTAGTGAAAAATATGGTCCATGATGCAGTTTCAGATAAATTAAATGGTAAAGTTATTGTAAAAGAAATTTATGTAAAAAATAAAATATATAATATTGTTATAAAATGAGGTATGTAATATATTTGTCACAAACTTTTAATGTATTTGAAATATAATTTTTCCTGTTTTATTGTATAATATGATTAGAATATTATACGAAGGAGAATTTTTATGAGCATTGAGTCAGACTTAAGAAAAGATGGAATCGAAGTAGTTAATAAAATAGATACTCTAACAACAAATAATCTAGCTAAAAATATTGCCTCTAGACTTTGTGCTACATTTCCAAATTTCGGGTTAAATGAAAAAGAACTATTTATCAAATTATCTCGATTAGATATGTATATTGCAAAAATGCCTGAAGGTATGGCCGAAGCAAATTATTTTTATAAAAATAGTTCTATATATTTTAATGAACATATTCCAAAAGAAGATATAGAAGAGTTTGCAATTCATGAATGTATTCATCATATACAAGAAGTAAAAGATAAAAAGAATTATTTAATTCGTATGGGACTTTGTGATTATACTGAATTTAAAACATATGGA
>CANQJY010000101.1 GCA_947624365.1 uncultured Clostridia bacterium | reverse complement strand
TAAATTTACCATTGCTGAAAAAATTATTCTATTATCTTCTCTATAAAAATCTTCTTCTTTTAGAACTTCCATGCTAGCAATTACTGCATCATGATCTGTTAACATACTACCAATAACTGCTTGTTCTGCTTCTAAATCATGTGGTGGCACTTTTCCTACTTCCATAGTTTTACTTTCCTTCCTAAGGCTTATAACCTTATTCTCCTACTACATTGATTTTTAATTCTGCTATAACTCCTTCATATAATTTTATTCGTATTGTTTTTGTTCCTAATTCTTTAATTGCATCTTTTAATTCTATTTTTTTCTTGTCTACTACAATTTGATGTGTTTTTTGTAAGCTATCTGCTATTTCTTTTGAAGAAACACCTCCAAATACTTTTCCGTTTTCTCCTACTTTAACAGGAAATGTTAACATTATTTTGCTCATTTTTTGAGCTAATTTTTGTGCCTCTTCTTTTTCCTGGCTTTTTTTAAATGCATTTGATTGTTGTTTTGCTTTTAGTTTTGCCATGTTTTCTGTATTTGCTTCTACTGCTAAATTTTTAGGAAATAGAAAGTTACGTGCATACCCATCTGAACTGTTTATAACTTCATCTTTTTTTCCTACTCCTTTTATATCTTGTAATAAGATAACTTTCATACTATCACGCCTTTCTAGCCTTCAATTTCTTCAAAATATTCATGAATTTTTTGGATTAATAGTTGTTTGGTTTCTTCCATAGTCATATTTTCTACTTGAGCGCCAGCTAATGTGATGTGTCCTCCACCACCTAATTTTTCTAATATGACTTGAACATTTATATCTCCAATAGAACGCCCACTAATACATATTTTATCTCCCATATCACCTAATACAAATGATGCTGTAATGTCACTAATTGTTAATAATTCGTCTGCTGCTTTTGCACAAACAAGGTTAGTGTCTTTTTCTTTATTTGGATTAATTGCTACTGCAATAGTGTCATTTACCATTTCTGCTGATTTTACAATTTCTGCAATTTTATTAAAGCTAAATAAATCACTTTGGAACCATTTTTTTACACGAATAATATCTACACCACATCTACGTAAATATGCTGCTGCTTCGAAAGTTCTTACTCCTGTTTTAAATGTAAAGTTTTTAGTATCCATCATAATTCCTGCATATAAACTTTCCGCTTCTATTGTTTTTAATTGTACATTTGTTTCTGCATATTGCAATAATTCTGTTACTAATTCTGCTGCTGATGAAGCATATACTTCTTGGAATGTTAGTGTTGCATCTTCGATATAATCTTCACTTCTTCTATGATGGTCTATTACAACTATTTTTTCAACTTTTTCTAATAATTCTGGTGCTTCTACAAAATTACGTTTATGTGTATCTACAATTACGAGAAGTGTATTTTCTTCAATGTTTTCTAGAGCTACTTCTTTTGTAATTAAAACATCTTCATATTCTGGTTCTTTTTCTAATTCTATTTTAAAATTCTCTAATGCTGTAGCTTCTCCATCGTGAATTATATATGCATTTTTTTCTAGACTTTTTGCTAAACGATAAATTCCCATACTAGATCCCATTGCATCAATATCTGGATTTGTATGTCCCATAATCATTACTTTATCAGATTCTCGTATCAAATTTTCTAGAGCATGTGCTACTACTCTTGCTTTTACTTTTGTACGTTTTTCAACTTCTTGCGCTCTTCCTCCAAAGAAACGATATATATCGTTTTCTCTTATAACTGCTTGATCTCCACCTCTACCTAATACTAAATCCATTGCCATTTGTGCTGATTTGTATTTTTCTTTGTCTGTATCTCCTTCATTTGATATAGCAATACTAAGTGTGAATGGAATTTTTTCACGTGTATTTATTTCTTTTATTTTGTCTAATATACTGAACTTATCCTCTTTTACACTTTCTAAATATCTTTGCTCAAATACACAAATGTATCTGTTATGGTCTGTTTTTATTAAAATTCCGTTTGTTTGGTTTGCCCATTCTAAAATAGCTTTGTCAATTTCTGCAATAATTTGTGGTTTTTCTTCTGTATCAATTAATTGCATATTTTCTTCATAATTATCTATACTGATTATTTCAACACATGAGCGTGTATCTTTATATTTTTGCTGTAATGTTACATTTTCTGTAATATTAATAAAGTATACCATTACCATATACTCTTTTTTGTTTCTTTTTTCTTTATTATTTGAATGTACATATTTGCTAATTATTCTATATGTTTTGTCTTGTATTATTACTTCTTTTTCAGTATATTGTGATACTTTGGCATATTTATCAACATTTTTGCTGTTTTCTATGTCTTTTTTTATTTCAGTCAATATTTCATCAATATATGGATTCATATCTATTTTTTCAAATTCAGAAACAAATTTTGAACTTCTCCATATAATATTTCCATCTGTTTCTAAAATAAGTAATGGAAATGGTGAATTAATCAATGTACTTTTTGCTGCTGAGTCTACACTAATTGTTAAGTCTTGCAATGTTTCTGATATTTCGTTTTTTCTTTTGTTATTTGCAAAATATGTGTATCCTACTACAAGTAATAAAATAATAATAGATGGTATTATCCATTTTATATCTTGCATGCTTATTATTATAAGTAAAATAAAAATAATTACTAAATATATTTTTGTTCTGGATATTAAATTATCAAAAACTTTTCTGTTGTTGTTTTGCATATTTTTATTCCTTCCATTTTTTTCAAAATATCTTATTTGTTTATATTTTATAGTATTTGCAGTCATTTGTCAAGTCAACTATATAACAAAAGAGGGTGTCCTAAAATAGGAACCCGAAAGCAAAAATTCCAGTGAGAAATCGCTGGAATTTTTGTGTATAAAAA
>CANQJY010000100.1 GCA_947624365.1 uncultured Clostridia bacterium | reverse complement strand
ATTCTTGCTCCCATATCTGTAAATTTCTTAGGATTTTTTAAGAATTCTACAATTTCTTGTAATTCTTCTTTTTCTTCATCCACACCTGCAACATCATCAAATGTAATTTTGTTTCTGTCTGCCGGTGTCATCATCCTTGCTTTACTTTTTCCAAATGATAATGTTTTTCCTCCTGGTTGGCCTCCATTTACGCCACCCATCATTAAAAACCAGAAAATAAAGAAAATAATAAGTAGCCCAAATGGTGTTAATAAACTTAAAACTGTAACAAATATAGATTCTGATTTTTCATCTAATTCAAATGCTCCATTTTTTATAAAATCTGATGTGTATGTCATAAAACTTTCCATGTTTGGAATATTTACCTGTTTTACAATTTCACTATCTGTTAATTCAACATTTGCTGTTTTTCCATCTGCTTCTATCTGAATAGTTTCTACTTTACCTTCATTAATTTTTGCAATTAATTCAGAATATGCCATTTTCTTGTTTGAATTTTCCATTACAGATGATAAAACAATAATAAAAATGACTCCTATTATTAGCCACATAGCTAATGTCTTGATGTTACTCTTCAATATAATTCCTCCTCTTTGTCTCTTTTGAAAGGTTATACCATATAAAATTATCTTTTTCAAGTGTTTTTTATATGTCTTTTTTGTGACAAAATGTTGATATATCTGGCATTTCTACGGATACTTATCTTTGGTCAATAAAATGAATTTGTCCACTTTTTACAAAAATTTTAATAAATTGATTTGGGGTTAAATATTTATTACCAATATTGTTTTGGCATAATTGAATAATATCTTCTATATGCACTTTTGCAATTCCCTGACAATCTCCTAAAACCTTTGTTATAGTATATAGTAAAATCCTTGATTTTATGACTGTTTCTTGCTTATTAAACTTTTTTAAATCTAGAATAATATGTGGTGTTTCTTCTATTACAATTTGTGAATATATTTTTTCAATTTGCTTTGTTAAATATTCATCTTCTTCTGCTACTAATTTTGATAATCTATCTAATGTATCAATTATATTTGGATTGAATTCTTTTTGGATATACGGAATAACCACATTTCTAACTTTATTTCTTGTATAAGTATTGTCAAAATTGGTTTTGTCAATCCTTGGATTTAATTGTTTTTTTGCACAATATTCTTCAATCTCTTTTCTACTACATTCTAGCAATGGTCTAATATATTTCTTATTTTTTACTGGTTCTATTCCTTTTAGTCCAGATATTCCTGTTCCTCTTAATAAATTCATGATTATTGTTTCGATTTTGTCATTTTTATTATGGGCTATTGCAATCTTATTTGCTCCTATTTTTTGTGCTATTTCATCGAAAAATTCATAACGACTTTTTCTGCCTGTTTCTTCTATTCCTATTTTTTTATTATGTGCCATTTGCTTTATGTCTATACTTCTTGAAAAAAATTTTACACCTAAATTTTGGCAGGTTTCTTTTACAAATTTTTCATCTTCAGTTGCTTCTTTTCTAATCATATGATTAACATGAGCAACTGAAAAACAAAAAGATATCCCGTCTTTTTGGAATTCTTTTTCCAAATCGTACAGGATATATAACATGGCTAACGAATCTGGTCCTCCAGAAATGCCTAGTACCAGATTGTCTCCATCTTCTATTAAATTGTATTTCTTGATTGTTTCTTTGACTTTTTGTTCCATATTTTTCTTTTATTCAAACCTCTTCTCTAAATTAACAAATTTTGTATATGTTCCAAACCAACCTAAATCAATGCTTCCTGTTGATCCTCCTCTATGTTTTGCAATAATTACTTCTGCTATATTTTTCTTTTTGCTATCTTCATTATAATAATCATCACGGTATAAAAACATAACAATATCAGCATCTTGCTCTATTGCACCAGATTCACGTAAATCAGATAACATTGGCTTATGGTCTTGCCTTTGTTCTACTGCCCTTGATAATTGTGATAATGCAATTACTGGTACATCTATTTCTTTTGCTAAAATTTTTAATGATCGGCTTATTTCTGATATTTCTTGTTCACGGTTTCCTATACGTTTTCCAGAGCCTTGTACTAACTGTAAATAGTCTATTACAACCATTCCAATGTTTTTTTCTAATTTTAATTTCCTACATTTAGCTCTAATTTCTGTTATTGATATTCCTGGTGTGTCATCAATATATATTTCTGCTTCTGATAAAGGTCCAATTGCTTCTGCTAGTGTTGCCCAATCATCTTCATCTAATTTTCCTGTTCTAATTTTATTACTATCTACCATTGCTTCACTACATAATATACGGTTTACCATTTGTTCTTTTGACATTTCTAAACTAAATATAGCAACTGGTACTTTTGCTCTTACTGCTGCATGTGTTGCAATATTTAATGCAAATGCTGATTTTCCCATTGCTGGTCTTGCTGCTATTAAGATTAATTCTGAGCCATGGAAACCAGCTGTTCTATAATCTAAATCTATAAATCCACTAGGCACACCTGTTATATGTTGTTTCCTATTATATAGTTCTTCTAGTTTGTTAAAACTTTCTACTAATACATCTTTAAGTGCAGAATACCCTTTTTGATTTTTATTTTGCATCAAATTGAAAATTCGTTTTTCTGCCCCTTCCATAATGTCATCAACTTCTTCTGTTGGGTCATATCCTAATTCAATAATTTCATTAGCTGCTTTTATTAAATTTCTTAAATCTGCTTTTTCTTCTACAATTTTAATATATTTATTGGCATTAGCTGTTGTCGGTACTTTTTCTGGTAAATTAACCAAATATTCATAGCCTCCTACTTGGTCAAATTTACCCATTGATTCGAGTTCTGCTTTTACAGTAATTAAGTCTATAGG
>CANQJY010000099.1 GCA_947624365.1 uncultured Clostridia bacterium | reverse complement strand
CGAGCTGTATTTTCAAGAGAATTAGCAAATGACTATCCAGTATGGATAGCAGATTATACAAGTAGACAAACACTTGAAGATGCAACTTCTAACTGGAATAATTGGATTGGTTGGCAATATACAGACAGAGGAAGAGTTGAAGGAATTAGGGGAAGTGTTGATAGAGACATATATACAAAAGAAATTTTTTTAGATGAAACAATTGAAATTCCACAAATAGAAAATCCAAATGAAGATAAAACAGCAAATACTCAAAGCATATATTATACAGTAAAAAGAGGAGATACATTATGGGCTATTGCAAGAAGATATGGCACAACAGTATCAGAATTAGCTAGAATTAATTCAATTGCAAATCCAAACCTTATCTTTCCAGGTCAGGTATTACGAGTTTTAGAAAATTCTACAATACAGGGAAATGAAGAACGTGGCACAGGAAGTATTGTTTACACAGTAAGAACAGGAAATACTTTATCTGAAATAGCAAACGTATATGGAGTTACAGTTGAACATATTGTAGAAATAAATGACATAAAAAATCCAAATTTAATTTTCCCAGGAGAAGAATTACGCATTACAGAAAGTAAAAGTTCTAATTTATATGAATTTGGAAATCCAAATGAAGATATAACATACATCGTTAGAAAAGGTGATACACTTACTGGAATTGCAAGAAAGTTTGGAGTTACAGTTAATTATTTAGTTAATAAAAATGGTATTATGGATCCTAATTTTATATATATAGGGCAGATTTTAAGGATATAAAATATATCCTTAAATCCATTCCCCAAATTTCTTAATATAAATTTTTTTGGCAATCATTGCAACAAAGCAATACAAAATAGGAATTAAAATAATAATTGGCATATACATAGAAGGAATTGGAACAAGTCCAATTAATTTTCCAAGCCAAGTAAATGGAATAATAACTCCAATTATTGATAATAAAATAGAAGAAGCATATACAAATTTATGTGCATTGCTTTCAATAAAAGGAAGTTTTGCTGTTCTAATAATATGCATACCAAGTAAGTTAGAAACAATACTGTAAGAGAACCAAATAGTTTGGAAAGTAGCAGCATCATTTAATTTAAAGAAAAGTAGTAAAATAGCAAATACAATTAAATCAAAGATGGAGCTGAGAGGACCCATAAATAGCATAAAATTTTTCAAACTATTAATATTAAATTTTCTAGGTTTTTTAAGATATTCTTTATCAACATTATCAAAAGGTAATGTTAATTGTCCAAAATCATATAACAATCCTTCGACTAATAATTGTATAGGTGTTTCTGGTAAAAATGGTAATATGATACTAGCAATAATAACAGACATAACTTCTCCAAAATTAAAGCTTGTAGAAAGTTTTATATATTTCATTAAATTGGCAAAAGTTTTTCTTCCGTTCTGTTACACCATCTAATAAAACATGTAAATCTTTTTCAAGTAAAATAATATCAGCAGATTCTTTTGCAATATCAACAGCTGTATCAACAGAAATTCCAACATCTGAATTTATTAAAGAAGGAGCATCATTAATACCATCTCCCATGTATCCTACAATATTATTTGATTCATGTAAAAGCCTAACAATTCTAGCTTTTTGAATAGGAGATAATTTAACAAAAATATTGCTTTTCTTTAATAATCTTAAAACCCCACTATCACTAAGTTTTTCTATTTGCTTTCCTTCTATAATTGTATCAGAATTAATACCAACTTTTTTACAAATACATTTTGTTACTTCTAGATTATCACCAGTTAAAACCATTACACGAATACCAGCACTATTTAACTTTTCAATAGCTGATTTTGCACTTTCTTTTGGAGGATCTAAAAATCCTATAAATCCTAAAAGCACCATATTTTTTTCATCAGCTACAGTAAAATCAGAAATATCTGCGATATCATTTTTTTGGCATACAGCAATTACCCTCAAACCATCTTGATTTAATTTTTTAGAAATTTGTTTGATATTTTCTTTTATTTCTCGGGTTATTGGTGATACTTCGCCTTTATAATCTACTAAAGTACAAATATTTAAAATTTCTTCAACAGCTCCTTTAGTTATAAGCTGTTTTTTATTTCCATCTGTTACAATAACAGATAAACGTCTACGAGAAAAATCAAAAGGAATTTCATCTACCAATTGATATTTTTCAATATATTCACTAAAACCGTTTTGTAAAGCTCTATTTACAACAGCTTCATCAATATTACCTCTTAAGCCTGTTTGAAAATATGAGTTTAAAAATGCATGTTTTAAAATACGGAAATCTTCATCTCCATGAATATCTAAATATTTTTCTAATACAATTTTGTCCTCTGTTAATGTTCCGGTCTTATCTGTACATAAAATATTAATTGCTCCAAAACTTTGAATAGAATCTAATTTTTTAACAATAGTTT
This sequence comes from uncultured Clostridia bacterium, assembly GCA_947624365.1. GTDB lineage: Bacteria > Bacillota > Clostridia > TANB77 > CAG-508 > CAG-269. The sequence goes on along the minus strand of CANQJY010000099.1, from coordinate 470 downwards.
TCTTTTTTGACATTCGTACAGCACCTTTAGAAAGGCTAGAGGACAAAATAACAGGAAGTAAAAGTGGTGTTATACAAATAGCAATAGCTACTGCAAATGTAAAAGCTGTTACTGTACTATGTTTTGATACATTCAAAATAAAAACGATAGGAATAAGTATTAACATAAAACGAATAAGTAATTTACTAATATTTTCAATACCAGATTGAAAGGCTGATTTTTGTTTTGAATTTGACATTGTATGTGCTACTTTTCCAAAATAAGTGTCATCAGCAGTTTTAATAACAGCACATTTTGCACTTCCGACTAATTACATTTGTTCCCATAAAACAAATATTATCTAAGTCAGATATAGTATCTAATTCACCTGATTTATTATCTGTATCTACTACTTTTTTTACGGCATCTGATTCTCCTGTTAAAGAAGATTGACCTATATATAAATCTTTTGCCTCTAAAACTCTAAGGTC
>CANQJY010000098.1 GCA_947624365.1 uncultured Clostridia bacterium | reverse complement strand
TATTAGAAAATGGAAAATGCGTAGGAGAAGGAACACATAAAGAATTATTAGAAAACTGTGAAGTATATAAACAAATAGCTTTATCACAATTATCAAAGGAGGAATTGGAAAATGAGTAATGATGTAGAAACTAGAAGACCTCCAAGAATGGGTAGAGGCAGAGTAATAGAAAAACCTAAAAACTTTAAAAATGCAATTAAAAGATTATTTAGTGAACTAAAGAATTTCAAAATATTGATTTTAATAGCATTAATACTTGCAACACTTCGGTTCAGTACTTTCTATTATTGCACCTGATAAATTATCAGACTTAACAGACGAAATTTCAAAAGGATTAATTGTTAATCAAGATAATATAGAAGAATTAATGAATAAAATAACAACTAATTTAAATGAAAATCAAATACAAGAGAAAATACAAAATATATTAAATTTTGATTTAACACAAGAAACAATTACAAAAATAGTAATATCAAAAGATATAAATACTGAAGAAAAAATACAATTTCAAAATATAATTAGCGAAATGCAAAATACAACTGACAAAAATGAAATAATAAGATCATTATCATTATTATCTGATAATATTTTAACAATCTTATTACCGGACTCTAATTATAATGGAATTAATATATCATCTGAAGATAAAATTATTTTTATGAAAAATATGAATAATATCACAGATACTATAAATAGTGAAGTAATAGTAAATATACCAAATAATATTCAAAGCATATTAATTCCAGAAATAGAAATTGATAATAAAATAATTACAACAGAAGACCAAGTGCAGGTTTTAACAATTATGAGTGATATGACAGAAGATGAGACAGCAGAACAATTATATAAAAGAATTGACCAAATGCCAGAGAATGTGCAAGATGTGATAAAACCTGTTATGAATATGGATACAATAAAGAAAATAGCTTTATTTTTAGCATCTTTGTATTTGATAAGTGCATTTTTTACATTTATACAATCTATTTTAATGACAACTGTTGCCAATAAATTTGCAAAAAAACTAAGAAGTAAAATATCTAATAAAATTAATAAATTACCATTAAGATATTTTGATAAAAATATGGCAGGAGATATTTTATCAAGAGTAACAAATGATGTTGATACAATAGCACAAAGCATGAATCAGTCATTAGCAAGTTTAGTAAGTAGTATTACATTGTTTTTAGGAACTATAATTATGATGTTTTATACAAATTGGATTATGGCTATTACTGCCATATTATCAAGTTTTATAGGATTTATCTTTATGTTCTTAATTTTAGGTAAGTCTCAAAAATACTTTACTGCAAGACAACGTGAACTTGGAAAATTAAATGGACATATACAAGAAATTTATTCAGGATTAAATATTGTAAAAGTATATAATGGAAAAAGAAACTCAGATAAGAAGTTTGATGAATTAAATGAAAATGTTTATAATGCAAACAGAAAAAGTCAATTTTTATCTGGACTTATGCCACCTTTAATGAATTTTATAGGTAATTTTGGATATGTTGCAGTTTGTATAGTAGGTGCTTTACTTACAATGAATGATATAATTACATTTGGTGTTATTATAGCATTTATAACTTATGTAAGGCTATTTACATCTCCACTTTCACAAATTGCGCAGGCAATGACAGCACTTCAATCAACAGCTGCTGCATCAGAAAGGGTATTTGAGTTTATAGATGAAAAAGAAATGCCAAGTCAAGAAAAGATAACAAAAGAATTAAAATTAGATGAAGTAAAAGGAGAAATAGAATTTGATAATATAGTATTCCAATATGATAATAATGATAAACCAACAATTAAAAATTTTAGTGCTATTGCAAGACCAGGGCAAAAAGTTGCAATAGTTGGACCAACAGGAGCAGGAAAAACAACAATAGTAAATCTTCTTATGAAATTTTATGATATAGATTCTGGAGACATTAAAATTGATGGAATATCTATAAAGGAATTAACACGAGAAAATGTTCATGATTTATTTACAATGGTATTACAAGATACATGGTTATTTAATGGGACAATAAAAGAAAATATTATTTATAATCAAAAAGGAATAACAGATGAAGATGTACAAAAAGTATGCAAGGCAGTTGGAATAGAACATTTTATAAAGACATTACCTAATTCATATAATAATATTTTAACAGATAATGATAGTATATCGTCAGGACAAAAACAATTACTTACAATTGCAAGAGCAATGTTACAAAAAAGGCCATTCTTAATTTTAGATGAGGCTACTTCAAATGTAGACACAAGGACAGAAGAAATGGTGCAAAAAGCGATGGATAAACTAACAGAAGGTAAAACTTCATTTATTATAGCACATAGACTTTCAACTATAAAAAATGCTGATTTAATTCTAGTTATTAAAGATGGAAATATTATAGAACAAGGAAATCATAATGAACTTATGAATAAGAACGGTTTTTATGCTGAATTATATCGTTCTCAATTTGAAAAAATAGGATAAAAAATAATTAAAAAATTGAATTAATATTAGGTTTGACAATTTCATATATTCTATTATAAAATTAAAATAATGGAGTAGTATCGAAGTGGTCATAACGAGACGCACTCGAAATGCGTTAGCCAAAATATGGCACGTGGGTTCGAATCCCACCTACTCCGCCAAAAGAAGGGAGTGAGGAAATGGATACAGAAACAAAATTAATACCAAAAACATTTTTTTGGATGTTTTTAGGATTATTAGGAACAGCAATAATATCTTGGTATACTTATTCATCAGGCTTATTTGCCAGATTAATTGCCCAAAACTATTGGCCAATATTGCTTATTGTAGAGGTTGTAGTAGTTTTACTATTTTCATTCTTATTTAGAAAACTATCTCCTACAGTAGTAGGGATACTATATTTTGTATATGCTGCTTTAAATGGTGTAACATTATCTACAATTTTCTATATGTTTGAGCTAAATTCTATTATATACTTATTTGGTGCAACAGCATTATTATTTGCAATTCTAGCTTTTATAGGATATAAAACAAATGCAGATTTAAGTAATTGG
>CANQJY010000097.1 GCA_947624365.1 uncultured Clostridia bacterium | reverse complement strand
TTCATCTTGTAAAACTTTATCATTTAAATATTTAACAAATTCTTCAACTGTTACTGCCCATGTATTATCATATTGCTTATTACTTCCATAATAAGTATATAAAACTTCAACAGTATTTTTATCCACATTGTCTGTTAATGTACTAATAATTGCAAATATTTCATCTGAACTATATCTAGTATTATTTAACGCATTATTCATAATTCCATTAACTGTATTTAATTTCGAAATTTGTTCTTTTGTAAAATTACTTGAATATTGACTATTTTTTGTAACATCATTTAATAAGAAATTAACAAATTCTTTTATTGATATTGTAGGATTTGTATTTATATATTTAAAATTATATAAACCATAAATTAATTTAACATTTTCTTTATTAATTCCTAATAATGAAGAAAGTTCAGAACTATTGTATTTTTTATTAGAAATGCTACCATTTATTACTGATTGAATTAAGCTTAAGTTATTAATTGTACTTGTAGATATTCTATTTGCAAGCTCTTTGTCATTTTTATGTGCAAGTATAAAATTTACAAACTGTTGAGGTGTAATTCCTATATGACTATTTAAAACATATAAGGTATATATATTTTTTAATGTAACACTATCTATTCCTATAGTTTGTGAAAGTTCTGTATAAGAATAACTTACTTTGTTTATACTACTAGTCATAATATTAGACAACATTTTTAATTTATTTGATGTTGCTTCATCAATATTAGGATTTGCTAACATTAATTTTACAAAATCGATTGGAGTAGCTTTATAATCAGGTTGTTCAATTTTTATTCCAAATAATGTTGATAATTGTTGGCTATCCATTTCTTTAGTGATTATATTTACGTCACTAAATGTTGATAAAAGTTTTATATTTTGCACAGTTGCTTCATCAAAACTATTTGCATAATTACTATTCGTTAATACATTTTTTAATACAAAATTTGAAAATTCTGAAATTGTCATTTTTGTATCAATATCATTTACATTTATGTAATATTTATACAACTCATTTGTTGTGTTAGCGTCAATTCCAAATAATTGAGCCATTTGATTGCTTGTAATTTTGCTTTGCATTGATTGTTTATTAGTAAATTTTGATAATGTATTTAACTTGTCTTTTGAGCTTTTATCTATTTTGTCTGTGCTATTTACAAAACTAATAAAATTATTTAAACTGATTTGAGTGTTAGTATTTTTAGATAAATAATATACAAGTATATCGTTTATCTTATTTGCATCTATTTTCAAAATATTAGCTATTTCTTTTGATGTTCTCTTTTGGTTCATAGCATTTGCTGTAATAAAGCTTTTTAATCTTGTGATATTATTTCTTGTTTCTTCATCAATATGTTTACTTATTTTTTCGTTATTGTATGCTTCTTCTTCAATGAATTTTACAAATTCATCAAAAGTAAGTTTGTTATTATTTTCCGGATTATAATAGTCATAATATAATATTTGTAGTAAATAATCTTCTATATTTACATCTGAGCCTAATTCGTTTAATCGTTCATTTAGTTTATCATAAGTTAATTTTTCACCAATTGTATTTGAATATCCTAATACTTCATCTATTTTTTCTTCATTTTCAAGTTGATTTAAGTATTTTGCTATTTTTCCTTCTTCTGAATTTTTATAAATAATCGCTATTTGATTATTTTCTGAAAATACTTTTGATATTTCATCTATTTGTGAATCAGTATAATCAATTCCTAAGTTTCCTTTTAGCAAATAACTTGTTATAAATATTATTAGAAATAGTGGGATAGCAACATATCTTATTTTATAATTAAATTTAGCTAATCCATCTAGTCTTATATTAGGACTTCTCTTTTTGGTTTTTGTAATTAATTTGTCAAACATCAATATTAATGATGGAAGTACAAAGAAAATGCAAATTAAACTAAATAATACTCCTTTTGCTAAAACAAATCCTAAATCTTTTCCTATTTTAAAACTCATAAATACTAATGCTAAAAGTCCAACTATTGTTGTAACAGAGCTACTAGAAATGGCTTGAAAAGCACGGTATAGTGCATTTTTCATTGCTTTTACTTTGTCTTTTTCTGTTTGTTTTTCTTGAGCATATCTATTCATTAGCATAATAGAATAATCCATTGACAATGCTAATTGTAAAATTGTTGCTATTGAACTTGTAATATTAGATACTGTTCCAAATATAATATTTGTTCCTTTATTTAATAGTACAGCCATTAATATTGCTGTTAAAAATAAAAATGGCTCTGCATAAGAATCACACATTATAATTAAAATTACTAAAGCACAAGCTATTGCAAGTACAACAATCCAAATTGATAATACTGTATGATTTGTTTCTGATATATTTCCACTTGTATAAATAGTATAATCTTTATATTTCTCCGTTATTTGTTTATATACATCTGATGCTAATTGTGAATCTGATTCTCCTTTTACTGTTATAACATATAAAGTATGATTTTCTTTATTATACTTGTCTGTATCATCATAATCTACACTTTCTACGCCGTTTACAGTTTGTAAATAATCTTTTATTTCCAGTTTTTCTTCACTTGGCAAATCTTCAAACATTAAGTTTAAAGTACTTGTTTCTGTATCTGAGAATTCTTCTTCCATAATATCCATTCCGATTCTTGTCTCAGATGTATCTGGTAAATATTCGGCTATATCATAGTTGATTTTTACTTTTGTTTCTAATATTACTGAAATTATTGAAAAAATTATAAATAAAATTAAAATAAAATGTCTTTTGTTTATTATAAAATCTGTAATTCTCCTCACAAAAATCCTTCCTTATATATTTTATTCATCCAAATTTATTTAATCTCAATTAATTCATATTCTTTTGTTCCAATTCCTAATTCAACTGCTGAATCAATAGTATGTGTACCTTGTCTTGAATTAATTCTTTCTAATAAATGATCTCTTCCCGGATCATCTGAATTTTTAACTAAATCAATACATGCTTGATCAATTGCTACTGGATCTAATGATGCCAAAATTCCTATATCTTTCATGCAAGGGTCTTCTGCTACATCACAGCA
>CANQJY010000096.1 GCA_947624365.1 uncultured Clostridia bacterium | reverse complement strand
ATGATACCATATCTTGTAGGTGCTGTACTTATATTTGCCGCATCAGTATTTGCAGAAACTATATATCAATTTATAACAGGCATAAAAATTACATAAAAATACAATTAAAAAAACTGATAATTTTAGACGAAATTATCAGTTTTTTATTACTTTTTATTACAAAAGTATTACGATAATATGAATTTTATATTAAATTATATTTTTTTTCGCAAAAATGTTACATTTTTTGCGTTTTTTTGTTATAATTAAAGTAAGTGTAATAATTTTAAAATTAGGAGGAAATCGTTTTGGGTACGTATGATTTACCAAGAAATGTAAAAGGAGAAGGAAGAATCCTATTTGTATTTTCAGCAAAAGCTCTAATATATACAGTTATCGGGGCAGCATTAGGAATACCAATTTATATGATATTCAATATGATTGGAATGTCAGTAATAGGATTAATTATTATGGGAGTACTAGGACTAGTTGGTTTTGGAATAGGCACTTTAAAGATGCCTGAAACAAATGCATTTGAAATAACCAAAAAAACAGGAGGAGAAAATATAGATGATGTAATAAAAAGAGCAATAAAATTTAAAATGCAAAAAAACAAGATATATGTTTATCAGAAAGAAGAAACAATAGATACTAAGGAGGAAACAAATAATGGAAAATGATATGATTTCTCAAGTTTTGCTTATAGTGTTAGGAGTTATGATTTTCATCCTAATGATATTATCAGTTATTTTTGTAGTATTAAGAATGAAAACAAAAGACGAAAAACAAGAAGATAGAATAAAAGATACTAATAAAACAAAAAAAGCAATTAATAAAACATCAGTACAAAACCTTTATAACAAACAATCAATAATGGATTTTATGGAGTTTGAAAAAATAGAAGACAATATGATTGTGCAAAAAAAAGGAAAAAGATATTTAATGGTAGTAGAATGCCAAGGTGTAAATTATGATTTAATGTCTAGTGTAGAGAAAATTGCAGTTGAAGAAGGCTTTCAACAATTTTTGAATACATTAAGGCATCCTATCCAAATTTATATTCAAACAAGAACAATTAACTTAGAAAACAGCATTTCTTCTTATAAAGATAAAATAAGAGAAATTGAAAACAAATATAATTCAATGCAATATCAATATAATCAAATGAAGGCATCTGGTGTTTATTCACAAGAAGAATTAAATAAAAGCCTATATGAATTGACTAAACAAAGAAATTTATATGAGTATGGAAAAGATTTAGTAAATAATACTGAAAAAATGCATCTAAATAGAAATGTTTTACATGAAAAATACTTTATAATTATTCCATATTACGTAGAAGAAACAGGAGACGAAAAATATGCACAAGAAGAAATTAGAAATATGGCCTTTTCAGAATTATACACAAAAGCACAATCAATAATTAGAACTTTATCAGCATGTTCAATAAATGGAAAAATTTTAACATCAGAAGAATTAATTGAATTATTATATGTAGCATATAACAGAGACGAATCAGAAGTTTTTGATTTAGATAAAGCTATACAAGCAGGATATGATGAATTATATTCAACATCAACAGATGTATATGAGAAAAAAATAAAAGCATTAGACGAATTAATTCATGACAGAGCAGTTGAACTAGCAAATCAAAGTGTTGAAAAAGTAAAATCTAGAACACAACAAATAGCGGAAGATAAAGAAAACCATATAGATCAGTTTGTTAAAAAAATGGCAAAAATTGTTTTAAATGATAACAAAAATTATGTAGGCGAGGAAATTGCAAATCAGGCAATAGAAGAAATAGACAAATTAGATGAGGAAGGAGAAGTTGCAAATGAAGAAATCAAGAAAAAAACAGTTAGAAGAAGAAAGACAACAACTAAATAATCAAGAAGAACCAGGACTATTAAAAGCAAAAACAATAAAAGAACTAATAGCACCTTCAGGTATAGATGCTTCTAAAGTAGACCATTTAGAAATAATTTCCAATGTTACAAGATATGCAAGAAGTTTCTTTATTTCTAGTTTACCACGTATGTGTACTTTTCCAGAACTATTTAGAAGCTTATACTTTTTTGGAGATATTAATACATCAATATATATTACTCCAATTGCAGAAGCAAGATCACAAAATGAATTAAACAAAGTAATAAATGAACTAGAAACAGAAAGAATTGTGGCAGCAGATAGAGGAAATATTAATAGAGAAAGTACTTTAACACAAAAAAGATTTGAAGCAGAGGCCTTGAGAGATGAAATTGCAGCAGGATTCAATAAGATGTATGAAGCTTCAATTATATCTACATTATTTACATATAACTTAAAAGATTTAGATAGATTGACAAATTTATTGGCAACAGAAATGTCAAAATCTCTAGTTGGAATAAAAAGTGCATGGGCAATGCAAGAAGAAGCATTTAAATCAAATGTACCTTTAGCTGAAGATAAAATTAAAAGAACACACTCTTTTGATAGTAGATCTATGGGAACAGTATTTCCTTTTGTAACATCAGAAGTAGGTCATAGTACAGGAGTGCCATTAGGATTTAATAAACAAACAGGGACACCAATTTTATTTGACAATTTCCACTCATCATTAACAAATTACAATATGGTTATTTTTGCGAAATCTGGTGCAGGTAAATCAGTTACTATGAAAACATTAATTTCAAGATCTTCTGTTTTAAGTGGAATAGAAAGTTTAGCACTTGATGCTGAAGGAGAATATTCTGTTGTAGCAGAAAGTTTAGGAGGAATAAATGTTGTACTTAGTCCAAATTCAAATACAATTATAAACTTATTTGATATTGAACCAGAAAATGTAAAGGATGCTATTACTGGACGTGAAAGGACAGTTTTAAATGTAGAAAATAAAGTAGAAGATGTTACCCAAGCATTAATTACAATGGCAAGAGGTAGTACAAGAAGTCAAGAAGTAAATGAACTTACTAAGCAAGTTATAGCAGAAGCTGTTGCAGAAGAATATGCTGAAGCAGGAATTACTAATGATCCTACTAGTTTATATCAGCCTGGAAATGCATTTCAAAAAGGGGAAAGATTATATAGACAGAAAAAAGAAATGCCAACAATAGGTTC
>CANQJY010000095.1 GCA_947624365.1 uncultured Clostridia bacterium | reverse complement strand
GGTGTTTTTTATGAACACGGAAATTTTGGAAAAATTTGAACAAATAAAAAGAATGAATTGGATTGAATCAGTAAATAGAGACAGGTCAGGGGTTGGTCTTACTTTAGAAAAAGCTTTGGGCAAAGAAGTGGAAAATTTTGAACTGCCAGATTTTTATGGTATAGAGATCAAGGCGCGTATGGATACTGATAATGGAATTCATCTATTTAGTGCTGCACCTGATAGTATATTATATGCTATTAAAGAAATTCAAAGACGTTACGGCTATCCTGATAGAGATTATTGGCAATTTCGGGTTTTTAACACCTCGATTGATGCAATACACTATAAGTCAATGTCTAATCGTTATTTTTTAAAACTTAAAGTTGATTGGCGAAAAAGCTGCTTGACATTTGAAGTTTATAACAGAAAATATGTATTGGTTGATGATGAAATTTCTTGGAGCTTTGCTATGCTGCAAGAAAAACTTGAACGAAAATTTAAAAAAATGCTAATTGTTAATTGTGAAAGAAAGTATGCATATGGTAAAGTTTATTATAAGTATACGGATTTTAAATATTATGAACTAAAAAGTTTTGCTCATTTTTTAAAAGCCTTAGAAACAGGGAAGATTCATGTTAATTTTCAAATTAGTGTTTATAAGCATAATTATCGTTTTGGCGAGATTCATGATAGAGGGACAAGTTTTGTTATGGATGTTGATGCTATTGAGGATGTCTTTGATATGAAAAAATGTTTTTAAAAAGTAAGGTATAATAAAAGCCTCTTATTTAGAGGCTTAAATACTAACTGGTCGAGAAGACAGGATTCGAACCTGCGACCCCTTGGTCCCAAACCAAATGCACTACCAAGCTGTGCTACTTCTCGATTTATATGGTGCGCCCAAAGGGAGTCGAACCCCCAACCTTTAGATCCGTAGTCTAACGCTCTATCCAATTGAGCTATGGGCACAATTCCTTTGGAAAACCAAATGTAATATCATTATATGCTTATAATTGAAAAAAATCAAGCCTTTTTATTTAGTTTTTTTGGGAAAGGTCGTATAATATAGATGGACGAATAAGCTGGTTAATGTATTTTGGAAATTTGTCAAAGAATGGTAGACTATTAAAACACTTCAAATTATATTGATATTTAGCTTATTGAAATTGGTGATTTTTATGTTAGAATTGATTGATTTAGAATATTTTTATGGAAATTTTAAAGCTATTGAAAGCTTTTCTGCTAAGATATCTGTTGGTGATTTTATAATTTTATTGGGGCCCAATGGAGCGGGAAAGACAACATTGTTGAAGTCACTTGCTGGTGTTTACGATGACTATAATGGCAAGATTATTTTAAATAATACAAATATGGTAAGTGATTCTATTAATTATAAAAAGCAAATAGGTTTTGTTGCTGATGAGCCAATGGTAATAGAATATTTATCGGGAAGACAATTTTTAAATTTTATAGCTGATATGTATGAAGTACCAGAAAATAAGCGCAAAAAATTGATTAATTATTATATTAAGGCTTTTAACTTGGATGACTGTATAGATAATTTAATAGTTAGCTATTCGCACGGAAATAGGCAAAAAATTTCATTAATAGCGGCATTTATTCATGAACCAAAGCTTTTATTAATTGATGAGCCTTTTATTGGTTTGGATCCATTGGCTATTAATACACTAATGGAAGTGTTGGTAAAACTCAACGAATCTGGTACGACAATAATTTTATCATCGCATATTTTATCTATCGTTGATAAAATTGGTAACAAAATAATATTTGTTAACAAGGGAAAATTTAAATTGGAACATCATACCCACGATTATAAAAAAATAGAAAAGAAATATGAGGAATATTTGAATGTTTAATTTAGTTTTGTGGTGTTACACTAATTTAGTGGCTTTTATTAACAAATTATTGCGGGTACGAATTAGCACCTGGCGCGTGTTGGTATTTTTATTGCCTTTAGGATTCATTATATACTTGATAAGTAGTGCGGTAAATTTTATACTTTTGAAGAATCCTTTATGCCCTATATTGAATTTTGGCTTACTATTTTCAGCGATTTATTTTATATTTTGTATATTTTTGTATATTTTAAATATAAGGCGGTCTAACTCAGATTTAATGAAATCGTTTCCGTTTAGTAAAAGTGAATTGGCATTTTATATTTTCATTATTAAGTATTTGCAGTGTCTTGGATTTGGGTTAGTCATTATTATTGGTGCTCGTAAGATAGTTTTTTATAATGTTTTGTCTTTGTTTTATACATTTGCTAATTTATTATTAGTGCCATTGGTAACGTATCTTGTTTTATTACCATTTAATAAGTTTTTTGTAAAACAAAAGAAAGTTGTTAAGGAAACCGAAATTACAATAAATGGCGAAAACTATAAAGTTCAATCTATCGAACGGGCGTTAAGGAAAAATGAGAAGAGGCAGTTAAGATTTTTTCATAGTCGTCTCATTGATGGTTGTCTTTGGCAATTTATGGTGCTAGTTTTATTGTTTAATCTTTTGGTAAAGTATGTGCTAAATAATGGCATAATTGTGATACCTAATTATGTTTTTCTATTATTATATCTTGGAATAATGCTTGGCTCTAGTTACACATTATTTTTTGCTGGTGAGGATCATTTTTTACTATATTATAGGACGTTGCCGATAAGTTTTACCAAAGTTTTTTGGCAAAAAAGTAAAAGTAGTCATTTATGTTGTTTGATTTTTTCTATATTTTTGACTTTAGTTTTTTGGCTAGCTAATCTACCGCTAACTTTAATCTTGGGTGGAGGTATTTTATTAATATTATCCGTTTTTTGTATAAATTTAATCTTGTGTTTGGTAAGTTTGTTGCTTTTTAAATATGGTGGCGTGGCAAAGAAATCAGAAGGTATATATTTAAAAATTTTGCAATATTTGGCGGCTATTTTGTTAATTGGCTTTGGTATAGTTATTTTTAATACAGCACGTTATATATATATTATTTGGTTAATGATTTTGTTAATATTTATTTTGGACCTTTTACTTTGGTTTATATTAAAACGCTATTGGCGAACTTTCGCACATAATTAGGGAAACGCTTTAAGTTTCTCTTTTATTATGATATACTAATTATATCTTGACTTTGACAGTAAAAACGAGCAATCTCTTTAACTACCTGGGGTTGCTCGCTTTTTAAATGTTGTACATT
>CANQJY010000094.1 GCA_947624365.1 uncultured Clostridia bacterium | reverse complement strand
TCGATAGAATAGATAATGAAGCAAAGGATGATTTGTTTCATCATTTGTCAGAAGTTAATTTATTTAAAAAGTCTTTCATCTTTTTTATAGACATATCTGTTAATTGATTAATATTTTTATTTCCTATTTTTATAGAAAGAATTTCTGGTTTTAACCTTGCTCCTTTACATGCTAAACATTCTGACTCACTCATATACATTTCATAAAAATCTCTCATTCCTTGAGATTTTGTTTCACTATGACGTCTATCTAATGTTGGTAATACTCCTTCAAATGGTGCTGTAAATCTTCTAGTTCCTGCTGAAGATTGATATTCAAAATCAATCTTTTCATCTCCTGTTCCATATAATATTTTCTCTAAAAACCATCTAGGAAGCTTTTTTATTGGAACTGAAATATCTACTCCATAATGTCTTCCTATACTTTCAAAATACATTTTTGCCATTGTATCAGCTCTTTTCATAACACTTGAGCCAAATGCTTTAACACCATCATATAAAGTTTTGTTTTTATCTGGAATAATCAAGTCTTCATCCATTTTCATTAAATATCCTATTCCCATACATTCTGGGCAAGCACCATAAGGGTTATTAAAAGAAAACATTCTTGGAGATAGTTCTGGAAAACTAAAACCACATTTTGGGCAAGCATAATTTGTACTATATAAAATTGGTTGTTTACCAATAACATCAACTAATACAAGGTTATCTGCTTGTTTTAATGCCGTTTCAATGGATTCTGTTAGTCTACTTCTTATATCTTCTTTTATAACTAATCTATCAACAACTAACTCAACTTCGTGCTTTTTCTTTCTATCTATTGTTATATCATCTGTTAACTCATATGTTTCTCCATCTATCCTTACCCTTACAAATCCTTCTTTTTGGTAGTTTTCTAACTGTTTTGTAAATTCTCCTTTTTTGCTTCTAATCACAGGAGCTAGCACTTGTATTTTTGTGCCTTGTTCTAATTCCATTACATTATCAACTATTTGATCAATACTTTGCCTTTCTATTTTGATGCCACAATGTGGACAATATGGTGTACCAATTCTTGCATATAATAATCTGATATAATCATAAATTTCTGTTACAGTTCCAACTGTAGAACGTGGGTTTTTAGAAGTAGTTTTTTGATCAATTGATATAGCTGGAGATAATCCTTCAATTGATTCTACTGCTGGTTTTTCCATAATGCCTAAGAATTGTCTTGCATAAGAAGATAAACTTTCTACATATCTTCTTTGACCTTCTGCATATAGTGTGTCAAATGCTAATGAAGATTTTCCAGAGCCTGAAAGTCCTGTTATAACAACAAGTTTATCTCTTGGTATTTCAATATTTATATTTTTTAAATTGTGCTCTTTAGCACCTTTTATAACAATTTTATCATTCATCCTGTTTCTCCTAATTTAATAATTTTTCTAATTCTTTAATTTTATCCCTTATTTCTGCTGCTTTTTCAAATTCCATTTCTGTTGCATATTTTAACATTTCATCTGTTAAGTTTGTAATAGTTTCTTTAATATCTTCTTTACTTTCTAATTTGTATTCTACTTCTATATCTTCTTGCTTAATAGCTCTAATAGAATCTCTAACAGATTTTTGGATTGTTTTTGGTGTAATTCCATGCTTTTTATTATACTCTTCTTGAATTTTTCTTCTACGATTAGTTTCTGAAATTGCTTTTTCCATACTTTCTGTTAATTCATCTGCATACATAATAACTGTTCCATCTGTATTTCTTGCTGCTCTCCCTATTGTTTGTATTAATGACCTTTCTGAGCGTAAAAATCCTTCTTTGTCTGCATCCAGTATTGCAACAAGTGATACTTCTGGAATATCTAAACCTTCTCTTAAAAGATTGATTCCTACTAATACATCAAATTCACCTAAGCGTAAATTACGAATTATTTCCATCCTTTCCAGAGCTTTTGTATCTGAATGCATATAGTTTACTTTTATATCAAGGCTTTTTAAATATTCTGTTAAATCTTCTGCCATCTTTTTTGTTAAAGTTGTAACTAAAACTCTTTCTTTCTTTTCAACTCTAAGTCTAATTTGTTCTATTAAATTATCAATTTGATTTGTAACTGGTCTTACTTCTATTTTTGGATCTAATAAACCTGTTGGTCTTATAATTTGCTCTACAACATTTTCTTTACTATGCTCTTTTTCATATTCTGCAGGTGTTGCACTAACAAAAATTGCTTGATTAATTCTTTTTTCAAATTCTTCAAACTTTAATGGTCTATTATCATAGGCAGATGGTAGACGAAATCCATAATTTACTAAAGAATCTTTTCTAGACTTGTCCCCATTATACATAGCTCTTACTTGTGGTAATGTAGCATGTGATTCATCTACTAATAATAAGAAGTCATCTGGAAAATAGTCAAATAATGTATATGGTGGTGAACCTGGCTTTCTTCCACTAATATGTCTTGAATAATTTTCAATTCCTTGGCAAAATCCTGTTTCTTTCATCATTTCTATATCGAAATTTGTTCTTTCTTCTATTCTTTGTGCTTCAATTAGTTTTCCTTTTTCTTTGAAATATTTTACCCTTTCCTCTAATTCTTTTTCAATATTTATAATTGCTTTTTCCATTTTTTCTTTATTTGTAACATATTGTGATGCTGGTGGTATAAGTACATGATTCCTTGTTCCTATTGGTTTTCCTGTTAATGGATTAATTTCTGATATTTTTTCAATTTCATCTCCCCAAAATTCTACTCTTACTGCACTTTCACTTTGAGATGATGGGTATATTTCAACAATGTCCCCTTTTGCACGGAACATTCCTCTTTTGAAATCAATTTCATTTCTTCCATATTGCATAGTTACTAGTTTTCTTAAAACTTCATCTCTACTCTTTTTCATTCCTGCTCTTAATGATAGTGTCATTTCTTGGTAATCTTCTGGATCTCCTAATCCGTAAATGCAAGAAACAGATGCTACTATTATTACATCTCTAGTTTCAAATAATGATAATGTTGCAGAGTGTCTTAGTTTATCTATTTCGTCATTGATAGATGCATCTTTTTCTATATAAGTATCTGAGCTAGGAATATAGCTTTCTGGTTGATAATAATCATAATAACTAACAAAGTACTCTACGTTATTGCCGAGGGAAAAACTCTTTGAATTCGCTATATAATTGTCCTGCTAGTGTCTTATTATGTGCTAAAACTAGTGTTGGTTTTTGTACTTTTTGAATAATATTTGCCATAGTAAATGTTTTTCCGTGAGCCGAGTTACTCCTAGAAGCGTCTG
>CANQJY010000093.1 GCA_947624365.1 uncultured Clostridia bacterium | reverse complement strand
CATTTGTCCATTTTGGGACGGTCCTTTTTTGGACATTCGTAACGAATGTCCAAAAAAGGACCGTCCCAAAATGGACACAAATGGACAAACTGGACATTAACATAGTTGCTTTCTTATTTCTTCTAGTTCTTTTACTCCTTGGCTTTGCTCTCTTATTATAGTATCAGCTACGTTTCTTAAACGTGGGTCTATGTAATATTGTATTAAATTATTACACATTTTTATAGCTCCTTCGTGATGTGGTATCATTTCATTTATAAAGTTTAAATTAATGTTCACACATCTTGGGCTATTTTTCATTTCTTCAATCATGGTTTTTGTAATTTCAAAATATTTTGTTAGATAGTTTTTTACATCTCTTTCTATATTCATATATCCTGATGTTGTTCTTAAAATCTCTGACATCTGTTCAATTCCTGTTGTCTGCATTTTTATAATACCTTCTGCTATTTTTCTTAATGGTTGATATGTTGTATACATTAATAAGTTTTCAGACATATAAATTGCTGCCTGATGATGTGGTATCATACATCTTATAAAATCAATTGTAATACTATAATTTGTCAATTTTGCATTTAACATTTTGTCTGACATTTCTTCTAATATTTGATCAAAACGATATAAATATCTTTGTGCTCTCATTACATTTTGACGGTTCATTATTATCACACTCCTTGTATATCATATTGGGGAAATCCCAAAATGTTCCTATTATTTTCTATATTTTGTATAGATTGCTGTTTTTTGGAAATACTACTGTTAGGTGGTGATAATATGACAAGTAAAGAACTTTTATACATTGAAGATGCTTTAGGTCATGAAAATATTATGAAATCATGCAGTTGTAAAGCTTCTGAGCAATTGACAGATCCTACTCTTTCTGCTTATGTTAAACAGTTAGAAGGACAACATACAGATTTATTCAATAAGTTTTTAAATTTATTATAAGGAGGTAAAACATGGAAGATAAAGATATAATGGAAAAAGAACTTTTGATTATAAAAGGTGTTTGTGATTTGTATCTTCATGGTACAATCGAATCTACTACTGCTGAAGTGCATACTGCTTTTAAAGATGCCTTAAATGTATCTTTAGATATTCAAAATAAATTATATAATTTAATGGCTGAAAAAGGTTGGTATAAAACGGAAACCGTTGAACAAACGAAAATTGATACTGTAAAGCAAAAATTTGCTGGGAAATAAATTGTGTCCATTTGTCCATTTTGGGACGGTCCTTTTTTGGACATTCGTAACGAATGTCCAAAAAAGGACCGTCCCAAAATGGACAAATGGACAAATAAATACTTATTCTGATAGGAATATTTGATTGAATTCTGTTTCGTTGATTTTTTCTTTTTCTAGTAAGGTTTGTGCAATTATATCTAATTTGTCTCTGTGTTCTGTTAATAATTTTTGAGCATCTCTATATGCTATATCAATTAATGCTTTTACTTCTAAACCGATTTTATCTCCGATATTTTCTCCGAATAATTGCATTTCATATGGTTCTTTTCCTTGAAAGTCGATTGGTCCTAAAACTTCACTCATTCCATATTTCGTTACCATATCTCTTGCTATTTTAGTTGCTACTTCTATATCATTGCTTGCTCCTGTTGAAATATCATTTAATACTAATTGCTCTGCTGCTCTTCCACCAAGCAAAGCAATAAGTTTTTCTTGCATTTCTGTTTTTGATATATAATATTTATCTTCATCTGTTTTATACATTGTATATCCACCTGCCACACCTCTTGGTATTATAGATACTTCCTTAATATTTGCTTGTGTTGGTAGATATCTGCTAACTACAGCATGTCCTGCTTCATGATATGCTGTTAACTTTTTGTCTTTGTCTGAAATTACTCTAGCTTTTTTCTCTAACCCTACTGTTACTTTTTTTACTGCTTCTTCTATATCCTCTTTTTCAATTTCTTCATGTTTATTAATTGTTGCAATAATTGCTGATTCATTCAATATATTAGATAATTCTGCTCCTGTAAAACCTGCTGTATCTTCTGCTATACTTTCTAAATTTACTTCTTCTGCTAGTTTTTTATCTTTTGCATGAATTTTTAATATCTCTAATCTTCCTTTAATATCTGGAATTGGAATAGTTACTTGTCTATCAAATCTTCCTGGTCTTAGTAATGCTTTATCTAACATCTCTGGTCTATTTGTTGCTGCTAACACAATAATTGTTTCTTCTGAACTAAATCCATCCATTTCTACCAATAATTGATTTAGCGTTTGGTTATTTTCTGATTCCGCACCTGTATTGGATGTCCTTCTTGAACCTATTGCATCAATTTCATCAATAAATACTATACATGGCGCTAATTTTCTAGCTTTTTCAAATAGTTTTCTTACTCTAGATGCTCCTAGTCCTACAAACATTTCTACAAATTCAGATCCACTCATAGAAATAAATGGTACATTTGCCTCTCCAGCAATTGCCTTTGCAATTAATGTTTTTCCTGTACCTGGTTTTCCATATAACAAAACTCCTCTTGGAATTTTAGCTCCCATTTTAGTAAACTTCTCTGGAGTTTTTAAGAAATCTACAATTTCAATTAATTCTTCTTTCTCTTCATCTAAACCTGCTACATCATCAAATCTAATTTTAGTTTTTCGCTCTGTATCTTCATATACTTTTCCTTTTTCTCCTAATCCTTGCATTTTAAATATCATTATAAATAATGCGACCATAATAATGGTTGGAAGTAAACTAAGAATTGTTGACGCAATTTGTGATAGTACATTTCTTGGTTTTTGAATTAATTTAAATTCTATTCCTTCGTCTGTTTTTTGTTGTACTAAATCCATAAATGCTTCTGTACTTGGTACAATAGTTGTTTTTTCTTCTTCTTCATTTTTTAATTTAACTTTAACTGTTGTACTACCTACTGTCATTTCTAATTCTTCAACATTTCCGTTTGACATTTGGTTAATTAAATCTGTATATGCTAGTTCTTTTTCATCTTTTTCTTCATTTTGTTTCATATATACACTTAATAATATAACTGATAATAGTACAATTGCCAATATTACTATTAATCCAACTATTATCTTTTTGTTTCTTTCTTTTGGATTTTTTTCATTGTTTTTCATGTTTTCTCTTTCCTTTCTATGCACCTGTTCCTTCAGGTTCTGGTCCTGAATTTCCTACTTTGCCTTTTTCTTCTTTATCTTCTTTCTTTTCTTTTTTCTCCTTTTTCTCTTTTGGTTTTTCTTTTTGTTTTTGTTCTTCTTCTTCTTTTTCCTTTTCTTTTTCTTC
>CANQJY010000092.1 GCA_947624365.1 uncultured Clostridia bacterium | reverse complement strand
TAATTGAAATCTACATGTCCTGGTGTATCAATTAAATTTAATGTGTATTCTTGTCCATCTTTTGCTTTGTATTTCATTCTAACAGCTTGAGATTTAATTGTAATTCCTCTTTCTTTTTCAATTTCCATGTTATCTAAAACTTGATTTTCCATTTCTCTTTTTGAAAGAACACCTGTCATTTCAATTAATCTATCTGCTAATGTTGATTTTCCATGGTCAATATGTGCAATTATACTAAAATTTCTAATATATTTTTGCCTATTTTGTATATTTTGCTCGTCTTGCATGTTTTTCCTCCACTTTTTTCATTGGATTAATTCTATCATACATTTTTATAAAAATCAAATATATTATTTTACCTATCTATATAAATTGTATACATTTGTATATCCCATTTTTTCTAAAAGCTTTTGCGATTTTTTACTTCTTCTTCCACTATCACAATATAGTATTAGTTTTTCTTTTAAATCTGGAATTCTTTCTTTTATAATATTTTCTATTTCATATGAAGGTATACAAATAGCACCATCTAAATGTCCTTCTTTGTATTCTTGAGGGCTCCTCACATCAATTAAAGTTGCTCCCTGTTTTAACATTTCTTTTAATTGTTTTTCATCAATATCATTTGCTTCCATATGCCTTTTAAATTCACATTTTATGGTATTTATCCATTTTCTTATCACACTTTTCACTTCCTGTTTTTATTATATATATTTATTTTATTCCTTTTTCTATTTTATGTTTCCTTTTTTGTTTACAATTTTATTTTATTTTTGTGGATAATTTTGTGTGGATATTGTGGATAACTTTGGGGATAATTGAAAAATGTGCATTTCTTTTTCAATTTTATACACATCTTTATTATTATTTTATGTTTTCTACAATTATTTCCATTTTTGTATTATATTTATGTGTACTTTTTTGACAAAAGCAAATAAAAAAAAGACAGATTTTATCATATTTTTTCTATCTTTTTTAACTAATAAATAAACATGTAATATATAATTCCTATTATTTCTAAAGCAGTAATAAATGGTAGACCTATTGTAAATTCTAGTTTTTTAGTTTTATGTCTAAATGTATACATTCCAGAAATAGTACCAATACCTCCTCCTAAAGCTGTTATTAAAAATAGTGTTTTTTCAGGTATACGCCATTTTCCCTTTTCTGCTTTTCTTTTATCAATAAACATAGTTAAAAAACCTATTATATTAATAATTATTAAATAAATTATAAAATTTTGCACTGTAAATATTTGCATTTTATTTTTTCCTTTCTTTTGTACTCTTTACTGTTATTTTAACAAATCTTATATTTAAATTCAAGTGGTCCATGCACTTTTATTTTTATACTTCATATACTTTTCTTATAAAGAATATGGAGGTGCATATATGTTTTCTCTGTTGTCTATGGCTAGTTTTTGGGGATTTTTGAAATCTGCAGTTTTTGTTGTTGGCTATATTCAAGGTAGCAACCTTTTCCCTGAACCACTTTCTCAAGAAGAAGAACAACGATGTTTACAAGAAATGGCAAATGGTAGTGAAGAAGCAAGAAACATCTTAATTGAAAGAAATTTACGTTTAGTTGCACATGTTGCTAAAAAATATTCTACAACTAATGTAGATCAAGAAGATTTAATATCAATTGGATCAATTGGATTAATTAAAGGAATTAATAGTTATAAATTAGATAAGGGTAGTAAATTAAGCACATATGTATCTCGATGTATTGACAATGAAATCTTAATGTATTTAAGATCAACTAAAAAATTAGGCTCAGAAGTTTATTTGAACGAACCAATAGGTAAAGATAAAGATGATAATGTTGTAACATTGCAAGAAGTGATAGAAAATGATGAAAGAAATATCGAAGATGAAGTTGATTTAAAATTAAAAATTAAATTGTTATATGAAAAAATTAAATCTGTTCTAAAAGACAGAGAAAAAACAATTATTGAACTTCGTTTTGGATTAGATGGGCATAAGCCAAAAACTCAACATGAAATTGCTGAAATGATGGGAATTTCACGTTCATATGTTTCTCGTATTGAAACAAAGGCTATTGGAAAATTAGCTAAAGAAATAAAGGAATGATTATATGGCATTTTTTGCAAATTGTATAAAAGGTATTTTTATTGGTGCAGGTGCTATTTTACCTGGTATTAGTAGTGGTGTAATTTGTGTTATTTTTGGAATTTATGAAAAATTATTAGATAGTATTTTGCACTTTTTTAAAAATATTAGAAAGAATATTGAATTTTTACTTCCTATTATTATTGGCGGTTTTATTGGCGTATTTTTATTTGGAAATTTATTAAACTATATATTCTATAAATTTCCACTTCAAACAAAATCTATTTTTATAGGATTAATTTTAGGTAGTATTCCCTCTCTATTAAAACAAATTCATGCTGAAACACCTTTTAATTACCACTATCTTCCCTTTTTCTTTGTAAGCTTAATTGTTGGAATTTCAAGCGTTTTTCTTGAAAACTCTTTACATTTATCATATGAAACAGCAGATATAAGTTTTTGGTATTTATTGTTATGTGGAATCTGTATGTCTGCTGGTGTAATTATCCCTGGTGTTAGTAGTACCGTAATTTTGATGCTTTTAGGCGTATATTCTATATATTTATCTAGTGTTTCTACACTATTTTTACCTACTCTATTTCCTATAGGTATTGGACTTGTAGTAGGTAGCTTATTTTTCATGATATTAACAAAATTTTTATTATCTAATTATCATTTGCCTACATATTATGCAATAATTGGCTTTTCTCTAGGCTCTATTTTTGTGTTGTTACCTACTTATACATCAATATTAGATGTAATAATTTCCATTGCTTGTATTATTTTAGGGCATTTAATCTTATTTTTTTCTTCTTAATATCCAATCTTTTTTACATTCAACTGGAATATATAATAGAACTTGTTGCCCTTTTACTCCTGGGCTAATTGACTGAATTTCTTCTAATGTTTCTATATCCCATAATTTTTCTATAGAAAACTCTATTGGCTTTAATTGATTAGGAACTAATAATTCTAAGACATCTCCTATTTGCAATTTGTTTCTAATTTCAATTTTAGTTTTATCTTGGTTATATTCAATTATTTTTCCACCAAATTCATATGATTCATTATATTGCCTTCCTCTATATTCTTGAATATCTTTATTATTTCTGTCATTAAAATAAAATGTTGTTAGTCCTCTTGTTTTTACTTTATCTAATTCTTTCAAATATTTTTCTGATTGATAATTTTCTGGGTTTTTCATATAGTCGTCAATTGCTGTTCTATAAC
>CANQJY010000091.1 GCA_947624365.1 uncultured Clostridia bacterium | reverse complement strand
CATTTCTTTCAAAATCCATTTTTGTATCGTGAATCATATATTGCCACTGATTATTTGTTTCTAATTGAAATTGAGTCAATACACCTAAAGTTTTAGAATTAAAAATTTCAGCAGTAGATCCAAGACTTCTATCTCCCATAACACGAGCTCCAAAATCATCGGCATACCTTATTGCCTCTGATTCTGACATGCCTTTATGTAAACCCTCGAAATATTTACTTCTAACTATTATATTTGAAGTAAGATAGTCTGAACCCGACATGAATATTTGCCCTGCATTAGATGCTTTTTGCCAAAAAGTTGATGATAAAGATTGACTACCAAATCTTGATGTTAAAAAATCGCTTTTTTCTATAAATCCATCATTTTTAAACATATTATTTATTGTCGCAATTGTCCCTTTTGCAAATGCTATTTTGTTCGTTTTAGCTGAAGCTATAGTAGTCGAAATAAGATTTGTTAAAGCGCTTCTTACATTAAATCCAGTCATATTAGAACCTACTTGTTTTTTTATTGTATTTAGTGCAGTATAAGCTCGTCTACCCATAAATCTTTCTACACCTCTGTCAATAGTTCCTTTTTTACCCGCTAGACTATTTGCTTGCTCATCTAACCATGCTGCATATTTGGAAAATTTATTGCTCTGTATATCTTTAATTCTTTTTGTTGCCTGTTCTTTTGTTAATTTATTCAAATTTTCGTAGCCTTTAGTTTGACCGAAACTATCACGTATTAATGTACTTAATGCCCTATATCTTTGTATATCTGCAGTATGATATATCAAATTGCTTGCTCCCATTAAATAACCGTCTATACCTGTTATAGCATCATACGTTGTTTTTTCACCATATCTTTTTTGAGATGAAGCAAACCAATTTTTGCCTGGCTTATTAAATTCAGTTAAGCCATTTATGTCTGTAGGTAAATCCTCTGCTTTCATATCATTTAGATTAAATGGTACCCCTGTTCTTGAAAACATATCTCCTAATTCTTGAAAATGTCTCATATAATCTGCTCTTTTTGGTATAGCATCATATCCTAAAGCCGTTAATACTTCATTTATTTGTTCAAGATAACTGTCATATTTGTTTCTTAAAACTTCAGAGGCTCTTTTTATTTTCTCTTGTGTTTTAATATCTGGAAATTCGGACATTAATTCTCTATCGCCATATCTTACTGTTTTTCCATATTTATTTACATATTGTTTTTCACTATATTTTTGTACTGCAGCACTTTCTTTACTTCTTGCTTTAATCCCTAACTCTTTTATAGTTTCTCTTTCTTGGTTTAACCATTTTGTTTTTAAAGCTTCATTGTGCTTTGTTTTTTCTATAGTTGCTCTATTAATTTTTTCTCCTAATTCTCTTCCAAATACTTTTTCGTTTACTCTTATTGGGTCAGTAATTTGAAAATTTATACTACTTATGTCATCTCCAATAGATAGTTCCTCTGCAGTTAAATCCATTTCTTCTAGTAATTGTTGTCTTACTTGCTTTCTAGTTATTTTTTCTGGTACTTCGTAAGTTATAACATTATCATAATTACTCTTCTCTATCTTTTCTTCAATAGTATTTTTTTGTTTATATTTATCTGAAATAGGTATTTTATGACTATTTTGTGTATCATTTTGTGTGTTTTGTTGCATATTATTTACTGATGATGGTGCAATTTGACTTTTTGTTGAATTTGTAGTATCATTATTATCAGATAAGTTGTTTCGCATAGGGAATTGGACCCTATCCTTAACAACTTTCAACGAATCTTTGGGGTTTGGCAATCGTAGCCACTGTCCATTGATTCGTTGTTTTTTTATGCCTTCATCTATATCATAAATTATTCTATCATTTTTTCTATTTAATTCCATCCAGCCATCAAAAGATCCATTGATAGCTTTTTTTTGATAGTCATAATTTCTCCTTCCATAGGCACTTGTGATAACATTTGAATTTATACTCTTATTTATTCCATCAATTTCTATCTGACCAGTTCCATTTAATTTTAATGATATAGTTACTATATTATCGTTACTATCTCCTAAATAAGTAACAACAACAATACTATTAGGATCTGTAGTTGATTCTACTATATTTAATGGGTTATATAATGCTTCAGGTAATTTTTTCACAAGTTCCCCAAGCCCATGATATTCGCCTTTTTGATTACCGTTAGAATTATAAATTCTTTCCAGTTTATTTGCAACTAATGTCATGGATAAATTATTTAAGCCTAAATCTTGATATAATTTAGGAGTTTCATTTAAAACAACCAAATGTGTATCCTTGTTAAATTTACCATTTTTCCATTCATCCACCTGTTTTGAAAAATTTTCTGTGTTTTCTCTAATAAAATCATTAATTGAATGTTCCATTTTATTTGTGTTCTTAAATGTAGGCATTTCTACCGTTTGTTCTAGATTATTATTTTGTTGGTTATTTACTTCTTCTGCTATTGCCTTAATTTCACCCTCTGTAAGTCTATTAGATGAATTTTCTCTTGTATTTGTATTTATATTACCTTGTGTCGTTTCAGTTGCCATAGGTATATTAATTCTGCTATCTGCTGTATATGTACCATTATTTATCTCATTTGCTATTTGGCTTTGTACATTTTGTTCTACTTGTGCTTGCTCTTTTAAGTTGTTTGTATTAACTTTTTCAGTCCTTAGTTTTATCTCTTGATTAAGTACTTCTTTAGCTTGTTCAAATGTTAAATTTTGATCTTGTGCATATAATTTTATAATTTGATTTTTTTGTGATGTAGTTAATGCTGTATTGCCTCCACTTACTAATGCTGATGTAATACTAGCAGAAATGAAAGCCTCTAAACTTTCTTCTGACAAAGCAGCAGAAACTGCATCATCAAGAATATTGCCTGTTTGATTTTCCATTCCATAAGCATAATCCTTATCTACTGAATGAATTATATCGTTACCAGTAGCGGTTAATACATTCGAAATTACTTCTTCTAAACCTTCTCCACTGCTATCTAATAATGTCATCACATATTTTCCTGTTTTTGTTCCAAAGTATTTTTCAGTAGCATCTCCTACATTTCCTACTAACTTATCGCCCCAACCAGCAGACTTCATTCCTGGTATTCCATCAAACATTTGCTCACTTATAGCTTCTGATAAACCACTAATTAGTGCGGTTTCTGTTGCAGTTTTGTCATCTGCTCCATTTTGATATGCGGTACTTTTCGCATTTCCATATGCACTTGTAAATGAATTCATAAATGTAGATCCAGCAGTTCCTCCTGTTAAATAAGCACTACCAGCTAATGCTCCAATGTTTCCTACACCTTGCCCTATTGTATCCAAAAAATCTCCAGAAATGGAGTTTTTATTTAAGTCGTCTGTCCATCCTTTTACATAGTTATCTTCTTTTTTT
>CANQJY010000090.1 GCA_947624365.1 uncultured Clostridia bacterium | reverse complement strand
GAGCAAAAAGATTGGAAAAAATCAGATGAATTAAGAGACCAAATTAAGCAAATGGGATATGAAGTAAAAGATACAAAAGAAGGCATGCAAATTATTAAAAATAAATAAAAAGAATAGGAGGAAAATATATGGCAGTTTTATTACCAGGAGGAGCAGGATATATTGGAAGCCATACAGCAGTAGAATTATTAAATGCAGGAAAAGAAATTATTATTATAGATAATTATTCAAACAGCAAACCAGAAGTACTAGAAAAAATTAAACAAATTACAGGAAAAGATTTTAAATCATATACAATGGATTATCGAGATAAAGAAAAGTTAGAAAAAGTATTTGAAGAAAATCAAATTGAAGCGGTTATCAATTTTGCAGGATATAAAGCTGTTGGAGAATCTGTACAAAAACCACTAGAATATTATGACAATAATATAGGTGGAGCAATTACAGTATTAGAAACAATGAAAAAATATGGTGTTAATAAATTTATATTTAGTTCATCAGCAACTGTTTATGGAGATCCAGAAGTTATTCCAATTACAGAAGATTGCAAAACTGGGGGGACAACAAATCCATATGGAACTACAAAATTATTTATTGAACAAATTTTGAAAGATACATATAATTCAGATAATACATGGGATATCTGTATTTTAAGATATTTCAATCCAGTAGGTTCACATGAAAGCGGAAAAATTGGAGAAGAGCCACAAGGAATTCCTAATAATTTAATGCCATATATTGCAAGAGTAGCCTCAGGGCAATTAGAACAATTATCAGTATTTGGAAATGATTATAATACACCAGATGGAACAGGTGTAAGAGATTATATACATGTTGTAGATTTAGCTAAAGGACATGTATTAGCATTAAACAAATTGGAAAAGGAACAAAAAGGATTATATATATATAACTTAGGTACAGGAACAGGTTATAGTGTATTAGATATGGTAAAAGCATTTGAAAAATCAACAGGAAAAAATATTCCATATAAAATTGCACCAAGAAGAGCAGGTGATATTGCAACTTGTTATGCAGACCCCCAAAAAGCTAAAAAAGAGTTAGGATGGGAAGCAACAAAGACTTTAGAAGATATGTGCAAAGATTCATGGAATTACATACAAATGTCTCAAGGAAAGGAATGAAATAAATGATAGATTTCAAACAAGAAATAGCAAATATAATTTCAAAAGTAGTATCAATTGATGCAAATGAGTTAAAAGGATATATAGAAACTCCAAAAGATTTGAAAAACGGTGATTATGCATTTCCTTGTTTTCGTCTAGCAAAAGAATTAAAAAAAGCACCGCCTATAATTGCACAAGAAATTAAAGAAAAAATTCAATTTGATACTAATATAATTGAAAAAGTAGAGATAGCAGGTGGATATATAAATTTTTATATAGTAGCCGAAAAATTCACACAAGAAGTAATACAAGAACTTGAAAAAGAAGAAAATTATGGGTCAAGTAATATAGGTAATGGGAAATGTATAGTAATTGATTATTCAGCTCCTAATATTGCAAAACCATTCCATATTGGACATTTACGCTCAACAGTAATTGGAGCAGCACTTTATAACATATATAAATATCTAGGATATAAAGTAATAGGAATTAACCATTTAGGAGATTATGGAACACAGTTTGGAAAGCTAATTGAAGGTTATAAACTATGGGAAAATGAATATGACATTGAAAAAGATCCAATAGGAGAATTAACAAAAATATATATTAGAATTAACGAATTATGCAAAAAAGATGAAAAAGTTTTACAATCATGCCGTGATAATTTTAAAAAACTAGAAGACGGAGATGAATATTGTACTAAGTTGTGGACAAGATTTAGAGAACTAAGTATAAAAGAATTCCAAAAAGTTTATGACTTATTAGGAAGTAAATTTGACTATTGGAATGGTGAAGCTTTTTATTCTGATAAAATGCAAGAAGTTATTGATATATTAGAAAAAACAGGCAAATTAATTAGTTCACAAGGTGCAAAAATTATTGATTTAGAAGAACAAGGAATTAATACACCATGTATTATTTTAAAGACAAATGGATCTACAACTTATGCAACAAGAGATTTAGCAGCTATATTATATAGAGCAAGAACCTATGATTTTGATAAGGCTTTATATGTTACATCATATGAGCAAGTATTACATTTTAAACAAGTTTTTGAAGTAGCAAAATTATTAGGATTAGATGAAAAATATACAAAAGGATTAGAGCATATTTCATTTGGAATGGTATTATTACCAACAGGTAAGATGTCTACAAGAGAAGGAAATGTTGTAAAATTAGAAGATTTGTTACAAGAATCAATAGCAAGAGCTAGAGAAATTATTGAACAAAAAAATCCAAGTTTGGAGAATAAGGAAGAAATTAGCAAAAAAGTAGGAATAGGTGCTATCATATTTAATGATTTAGCAAATAGTCGTGTTAAAGATGAAATATTTGAATGGGATAAAATATTAAATTTCCAAGGAGAAACAGGTCCATATATTCAATATACTTATGTACGTACACAAAGCGTACTAGAAAAAGCAGGAATAACAGAAGAAATAATAAATTTAGAAAATGTAAATCCAAAAGTATTGCAAGATGAGTATTCTCAAGATATTTTAAAATTATTATATAATTTTAAAGAAATATTGGAACAAGTAACAGAAAAAAATGAACCATCAATTTTAGCAAGATATTTAATTGATGTAGCAAAAGCTTTTAGTGCATTTTACAATGAAAATAAAATTATGGTAGAGGAATTAGAAATTAGAGATAGTAGATTATTCTTAACACATGCAGTTGGCAAAGTATTAAAAATAGGAGCTAACTTGTTAGGAATTCAAATGCCAGATAAAATGTGATATAAAAAAACTCCCAAACACATAAAAGTGTAGGGAGTTTTTTATAAATATATTATTCTTTTTTAGTATCTTTTTTCTCAGTCAAAACTTCTTTCATAGCACCTAAACTTGCTAAGGCATTTGTTGCTTCAAAAGGAATAAATACTTTATTTGCATCACCTTTTGCAATTTCTTCTAATGCTTCCAAAGATTTTAATTGAACAAGTTTGTCAGTTGGATCAGCTTTCTTCATAGCATCATATACCAATTGAATTTCTTTTGCTTTTGCTTCAGCAACTTCTTTAATAGCTTGTGCCTCACCGGCTGCTCTTCTTATTTTAGATTCTTTATCAGCTTCAGCTTCTAAGATAGCAGCTTGTTTTTTACCTTCGGCAATTGTTATTGCAGATTGTCTTTCAGCTTCAGATTCAAGAATTAAAGCCCTCTTATTTCTTTCAGCGTTCATTTCTTTTTCCATTGCATCACGAATATCTGCAGGTGGAGTAATGTCTTTAATTTCTACCCTGTCAACTTTACATCCCCATCTGTCTGTTGCTTCATCAAGAACAACTCTTAATTGATTATTAATACCATCTCTAGAACTAAATGTTTC
>CANQJY010000089.1 GCA_947624365.1 uncultured Clostridia bacterium | reverse complement strand
CCACATGCATAAATATCGTAAATAGTACCATTTATATTAATATTATTTGCTAATGCAAATAAATCATAATAGATATATCCTTCAGTATCAATTGTAATATTTTTAGCCATAATAAAAACATTACCAATAATTTGAGAATTAATTGTTACTGAATCAGCTATTACATACACATTACCATTTATTGGATAGTCAATTGTAACAGTTTCATCAATCAAGTAAACATCTGAATTCTTTTGATTTACTTCTGATTGATTAGGTTCTTCGGTAATGAGCATAATATCATTTTGTACATCAGCGGAAAATGAAATAATAGGAAATAAAGCAATAAGAAATATTAAAAAGCTAATAAAAATTTTATTTGTTTTTTTCAAAATAAAAACCCTCCTTTTAAAAACATATATTATCTAAAATATATATCCTAAAGGGGGTTTTGTCAAGATAATTTTTATTTAGTCGCAGTTGTTGAAGAACTGCTTTTTGAGCAATACGGAATAAAGTATGCACATTCTGAATTTGGAGAGATAGAACACATACTAATAATATGATATGAACATTTTCCGTCTCTTTGATAAATACAATTTGCGGTACAATTTATATTTGTCAAGAAAAACACGCCCCTTTACGTTATTTAGCGTTAGTATGTGCGAATGAACAAAATTTATTCACAGAACAATTATCACACTTAGGATTTCTAGCAATACATGTATTACGACCATGCCAAACAAAAAGATGATTTACATATTTTAATAGATTTTTTGGAAAGATTTTTAACAAATCTTGTTCAATCTTTTCAGGATCTTTTTCTTTTGAAAGTCCCATAAGATTAGAAATACGTTTGGCATGTGTATCAACAGCAATTCCATTGGCAATGCCATATACTTCTAATAAGATTACATTTGCAGACTTTCTACCAACACCAGCTAAAGTTAGCAAATCGTCCATATTATTTGGAACTATACCATTAAAATTTTCAAGAATTTGTTTAGCACACAATTTTATATTTTTAGCTTTATTTTTATAAAATCCACAAGGATGAATAAATTCTTCTAATTCTTTAATATCAATATTTGCATAATCTTCTATTGTTTTACATTTGCTAAAAAGAGAAGGAGTTGTTTTATTTACGCGTTCATCTGTACATTGCGCAGAAAGCATTACAGCAACAACCATCTCAAAAGGAGTTGAAAAATCCAAGCTACAAGTAGCATCAGGATAAGTTGAACGCAAAACTTCAATTAATTCTTTAGCATCTTTTTTATTCATATCAAAAACTTCCTTTCTGTCCACTTATGTCCATTTGTGTCCATTTGGGGACGGTCCTTTTTTGGACATGTCCCGATGTCCAAAAAAGGACCGTCCCCAAATGGACACAATAGATAGTAACAAATAAAGTAAACTAAGAATAAAATATATAAAAGAAGGGAGGAATAGCATGTTTCACTTTTTTAAGAAAACATTAGGTGTTTGCTTTATAGGTTTAGGATTAGGTATTTTACTTGTGTTATTACTTCCAATAACAGGTTGGCTATTTATTATCGGAGTAGCACTAGCATGCCTTGGCTTAGCATGGCTTGCATGTTAAAGAGAGAAAGGGAGGGAATACATATGACGATTGTTGTAAAAAAAGTACCCAAATTTTTACGTGGCTTTGTAAAGTTTATATTTCGGAATAAAGGATTAAAGTAAATAAAAAGAGCTTAAGCTCTTTTTACTTTTCCATTTTTTAAACATTTTGCACACACATGAATCTTTTTTACTTGACCATCAATTTCTGCTTTAACAGTTCTCAAATTTGGTTTCCAAGTACGAGAAGATCTTTTACTAATGTGTGAACGTGTAATACTTAATTTATTTCCATTACTTTGTGTTTTGTTACAAATTGCACATTTTGCCATATTTAGCACCTCCTAAATCAAAAAATAAACTGACTATTTATAAGTCTATCACAAAAAAAGAAAAAAAACAAGTATTTTTAAAAAAATATTCAAAAATCCTTGCAAATTACGAATTTTATGATATAATATAAAAGCGATTTGAAAGGAAAGGATGAATAACATGAATTGTAAAGTAGAAAAAACAGAAAATGCAAATGAAGTAAAATTGGAATTAACAGTAGAGGCATCAAAATTTGATGAAACAATGAAAAAAGTATACTTCAAAAGTGCAAAGTATTTCAATATACCAGGATTTCGTAAAGGAAAGGCTCCAATGAATATTGTAGAAAAATATTATGGAAAAGAAATATTTTATGAAGATACATTCAATGACTTAGCACCAGAGGTGCTAGAAGAAGCTCTAAAAGAAAATAACATTATGGCAGTTAGTAGACCAGACATTGAAGTAATACAAATTGGAAAAGGACAAGACTTAATTTTTACAGCTATTTTCCAAACAAAACCAGAAGCAAAACTAGGAAAATATAAAGGTATAGAAATCAAAAAAATAGAGTATACTGTAAAAGATGAAGATATAGAGCATGAACTAGGACATATGCAAGAACATAATGCAAGACTTATTTCTGTTGAAGATAGACCAGTAGAAGATGGCGATATTGCAACAATAGATTTTGAAGGATTTGTAGATGGAGTAGCATTTGAAGGTGGTAAAGCAGAAGGACATGAACTAACAATAGGAAGTAATACATTTATACCAGGTTTTGAAGACCAAGTAATAGGAATGAAAATTGAAGAAGAAAAAGACATCCAAGTAAAATTCCCAGATGAATATTTTTCAAAAGACTTAGCTGGAAAAGATGCTACATTCAAAGTAAAAGTACATGAAATAAAGAAAAAAGAATTACCAAAATTAGATGACGAATTTGCAAAAGATGCAAGTGAATTTGACACATTAGAAGAACTAAAAAATAGTATTAAACAAAAATTAGAAGAAGAAAACGCAGAAAAACAAAAATACGAAACAGAAGAAGCAGTAGTTAAAGCTGTTTGCGAAAATGTAGAAGTAGAAATTCCATCAGGAATGGTTGAAACAGAAGTTGACAACATGGTAAAAGAAATAGAATCAAGATTATCATATCAAGGATTAAAATTAGAACAATATCTTCAAATGTTAGGAAAAACAGAAGAAGAGTTAAGAAAAGAATATGAACCTCAGGCAACAGAGGCAGTAAAAACAAGATTGATGATTGAAGCAGTAATCAAAGCAGAAAAAATAGAAGCAACAATAGATGAAATTGATGAAAAAATGAAAGAAATGGCTAAAAATTATGGTAAAGAGAAAGATGAAGAATTCCTAAAAAATGAAAATGTTAGAAATTACATAGAAGAAGGAATTAAATCAGAAAAAGCTATTGAATTTTTAGTTAAAAATGCAAAAATGAAATAAAACAAAAGGCTAGGGAATGAGGTTAAAATCTTTTATTCTCTAACCTTTTTGTATAAAATAAATAAGGAGGAATTAATATGTTAGAAAAAAACAGTTTAGTACCATATGTTATTGAACAAACAAGCAAAGGAGAAAGATCATATGATATTTTCTCAAGACTATTAAAA
>CANQJY010000088.1 GCA_947624365.1 uncultured Clostridia bacterium | reverse complement strand
TTGACTATTCTCAAATACCAGTAGTTGACATCGATTTGGCAACTAGATTAGCTGATAAGAAACTTGGAGAAGATCCAGGATTAGGCTCACAAATGGAAATTGGCACGTTTACTAACAAGCAAGAAGTTAACGGCAAACTTGTATATGTAGCTCCATTAGAACATAGAAGTCCTCTAAAATGGTGGTCTAATAGACAAGGAACGACAGGTTATCTTATTGTTAGTGCTACAAATCCAAATGATGTTAAATTAGTCAAGAAAGTTAACGAAAAAGATATACATTTAAAGTATATTAATTCTGCTTATTTTGGAAGTGATTTAACAAGACATATAAGAAATTCAGGATTTAGAACACAAGGATTAACCGAATTTTCTTTTGAATTAGATGATGAAGGAAATCCTTATTGGGTTGTTACAACATACAAAAATACAACAATCTGGGATACACCAGAAGCAACAGGTGTTGTAGTATGTAATCCACAAGATGGTAATTGTGAATGGTTTTCTGTAGAAGATGCTCCAGAATGGATTGATATAATACAACCAGAAGACTTTATTGAAGACCAGATAAATAACTGGGGAAAATATGTACATGGTTGGTGGAATCCAAGTAACAAAGATGTAATGCAAATGACGCCAAATATTGTAACAATTTACAATAATGGTGAATGTTACTATTATACTGGAATATCTTCTGTTGGTTCAGACCAAGGAACAACAGGATATATTGTTGTAAATACCAGAAATAAAAAAGTAATATGGTATAAATATAGTGGTGCAACTGAAGAAGCAGCTATGCGTAGTGCAGAAGGCGTAGTTCAGGATATGGGATATTTTTCTACAAAAGCCATACCGCTTAACGTAAATGGTATTCCCACATATTTTATGACTTTGAAAGATACAGAAGGCCTTGTTAAAAGCTATGCATTGGTAAATATCAAGGATTATTCTATTGCATCAGTTGGTAACACTATAGCAGAAGTCATGAAAAACTATAAGAATGCTATGACAAATAGTGGTAATAAGGTGGTATTTGCAGATGAAGCTTATGGCTATACATTAGAAGGAAAAATAACTAGAATTTCATCTAATGTTGAAAATGGAAATACTTACTATTACTTCATTATCAATAATGATAATACTAAGTTGTTTATGGCGTCTTATGGAATATCTGATGAATTACCAATTACAAGAGAAGGAGATAATGTTAAGGTATCTTATTTAGATGCTTCTAACGGCTCTATTGATATTCTTACTTTTGATAATACTGGATTTACACAAAAAGTTAGTGAAGATCAGAAAGAACGTGATGAATTATTAGATAATAATTTGTTAAATAGTTCTGATAACAAAATAACACCTGTTAATCCTGAAGAAGATAAAGAATATTTGGATAACTTGACTGATGAGGAAAGGGCGAAGATTATAAAAAATATAAAAAATAATGAATAAAGAAAAACTTGCAAAAGGCGAATCTTTTTGATTCGTCTTTTGTAATATAAAATAATATATTACAAATTACATAAAAAATAATTTATAATTTTTATTTTGTAATATATTGACGAATTATAAAATTATATATATAATTTATTCTATATAGAAGGTGAAACAATGGCAAAAATATATCTAGAAAAGAATGTACTAGATGCTACAATAGAGAGATTAACAATTATTTTTGAAAATTTTGAAAATATTTACTTTTGCGTTAGTGGAGGAAAAGACAGTTCTGTAATGGTACAATTAGCCAATATGGTTGCAAAAGATAAAGGAAAAAAATTTGATGTACTATTTATTGATTTAGAAGCACAATATAGACATACAATTGAACATATTGAAGAATTAAAAAAATTACCTCAAATAAGAGATTTTTACCATATTGCCCTGCCATTTGCACTTAGAAATGCAGTATCAGTATTACAACCTAAATGGATTTGTTGGGAAGAAGAAAGTAGGCATTTATGGGTAAGAAAGATGCCTAAAGATAGTATTAATATAAACAATTGTCCTTTTCCATGGTTTAAAAAAGGAGAAGAATTTGAAGAATTCATCCTCAAATTTGCAAAATGGTATCAGGAAAAATATAAAACAAAGGTGGCTTGTGGGGTAGCTATTAGAACTGATGAGAGTCTTAATCGTTTTAGAACAATAGCACTACAAGATAAAAAATTAAAATTTGAAGGATATAATTGGACAACAAAAATAAGAATAAACGAAAAGCATATTGAAGCATATAATTTTTATCCAATATATGATTGGAAAGTAGAAGATATTTGGGGAGCAGTTAGCAAATTTGATTTTCAATTTAATTATATATATGAACTTATGTATAAAAATGGACTTAGCATTTATGAACAAAGACTTTGCCAACCTTTTGGAGATGACCAAAGAAAAGGACTTAATCAATTTAAAGCGTTGGAATATGATACATGGAGCAAAGTATTGAATCGTGTAAATGGAGTAAACTTTGGAAACATTTATTGTAAAACAACTGCACTTGGAAATTTAAAGACAAGTAAGCCAGATTTTATGTCTTGGCAACAATATGTTATGTTTTTATTAGAAAGTTTAGGTGTATATAATAGAGATTTAATGCTCCATTACTATAGAAAAATTAAAAAATTTATGATATGGCATAAAAATAAATATAATATAAAAACAGAAGATATTCCAGAAACTGCAGAACGTAGATTAGAAAGTCAAAAAAAAGTAATTTCGTGGAGAAGAATTGCAAGAGCAATTGAAAAAAATGACTTTTATCTAAAAAATCTATCTTTTGCACAAACAAAATCAGATGATGAAGAGTTGAATAGACTAATTCATAAATGGGATAATTTATTAAATAAAAATACAAAAACTGATGATAAAACATTAATAAAAGTAATAAATAATATGGAAATGGAGGAAAAATAAAATGATAAAAAAATTAGATAATAAAAGTAAGGATTTTTATCAATATATGGGTAAGGTTTTTGGTTCTAGATTGATAGAAAAACAAACAAATGACAGAATTTATGATGATGATAACAAACAGTGGTATATATATATAGAAAGAGAAAAGGTATTAGCGTTTGTTTCAATTAGTAATCAAACAATTAAAAACATTTATACTACAAAAGAAAAATATCTAGAAAAAGTATTAGAAAAAGTTATAAAAGAAAACAAAATTCTACCAAGTACAGTAACAAACATATATGAGGAAATTTATTTAAAATGTGGATTTGAAATAAAAAAAGATAATTATTATAAAAACTTTGTGGTAATATCAAATAAAGAATAGGAGACAAAAATGAAAGAAATAGAATTTCCAGTTTTAAATGTAAAAATGGTAGATATTGATAAAGTAGTAGCAAATGATTATAATCCAAATAAAGTAGCTCCACCAGAAATGGAACTTCTAAAGCATTCAATAGAAGAAGATGGTTATACACAGCCTATTGTTACATATTATGATAAAAAAAATGATAAATATATTGTTATAGATGGTTTTCATCGTTACAGGTGTGCAAAAGAATATTTTAATTTAAAACAAGTTCCTGTTGTTACAATAGATAAAGATTTGGAAAATCGTATGGCAAGTACAATAAG
>CANQJY010000087.1 GCA_947624365.1 uncultured Clostridia bacterium | reverse complement strand
TCTTTTTCCTCTCCAATTGATTTATACCCTGGGAAAATTCCTTCTTCCATTCCAACTAAAAATACTGCCGGGAATTCTAATCCTTTTGCACTATGTAAAGTCATTAATGTTATTGTATCTTCTGTTTCTTCCATATTATCTATATCACTTGATAATGTTATTCCTTCTAGAAATTCACTTAGAGTATTATCTGCCGATTCTTCCTCAAATTCAATAGCTACATTCAAAAATTCTTCTAAGTTTGCTATCCTGTTTTCAGCTTCTACTGTATTTTCTTGTTCTAAAGCTTTAGAATATCCTGATTTCTTCAATATTTGAATGATTAATTCTGATAGAACTATATCTTCTCTTTTGCTTCTTAATTCTTCTACTAAATTAATAAATTCTCGTGAATTTAAAAACACTCTATTTAATCCATATTTATCAGCATCTTTTATTATTTCATACATAGAAGTTCCTTCTGCGTTTGATAGTTGTTCTATACGTTCTAAGCTGGTTTTCCCTATTCCTCTTTTGGGTTCATTTATAATTCTTTTTAAACTTAAATTATCTGAAGGATTTTGAATAAAACGTAAATATGCTATAATGTCTTTTATTTCTTTTCTTTCATAAAATTTTAGTCCTCCTACAATTTTATATGGAACATTTTCTCTTCTTAAAATATCTTCTATTGCTCTTGATTGTGTATTCATTCTGTATAATACTGCGAAGTCTGAATAAGAAAGATATTCTTCTCTTCTTAAACGATTGATTTCTTGAACAATAAAACTACCTTCATCATATTCATTTTCTGCTAAATAAACCTTTGGTAAATTTCCTTCTTCGTTTTTTGTCCATAAGTTTTTTTTGTATTTGACTTTATTGTTTTTTATTACTGCATTTGCAGCGTGTAAAATATTTTGTGTACATCTATAATTTTGTTCTAGTTTAATTATTTTTGTTCCAACAAAATCTTTTTCAAAATTAAGAATATTAGAAATATCTGCTCCTCTAAAAGAGTATATTCCTTGATCATTGTCTCCTACTGCTGTAACGTTTCCATGAGTTCCTGCTAATAATGTGACAAGTGTAAATTGTGATTTGTTTGTATCTTGATATTCATCTACCAATATATAGTGAAATTTATCTGCATAATATGTTAATACATCTTCATTTTCCATTAATATTTGAATTGTAAAATTGATGATGTCATCAAAGTCAATTGCATTGTTTTCTTTTAGTCGCTTCTGATATAATGTATATACTTTTGCAATTAGCTCTTTTCTGTAGTCTCCGTTTGCTCTTGCTTCAAATTGTTCTGGTGTTAACATTTCATTTTTTGCATTGCTGATTTCGTATTGTATTGATCTATCTGTTAAAGTTTTTTCATCAATTCCTAATTCTTTCATACAAGCTTTTATTACTGTTCTTTGATCTGATGTATCAAATATAATAAATGATGTATCAAATCCTATTCTGTCTATGAATTTTCTTAAAATACGTACACAAATAGAATGAAATGTTCCCATCCATATATCCTTGGCAACATCTCCTACTAAATTAGCTATTCTTTCTTTCATTTCGTTTGCTGCTTTATTTGTGAATGTAATTGCTAATATATTCCATGGTAATACTTTCTTTTCTTGTATTAAATATGCAATTTTATGTGTTAATACTTTTGTTTTACCGCTTCCAGCTCCTGCAATAATTAAGCATGGTCCTTCTGTATTAACTACTGCTTCATATTGTTTATCATTTAGTGCTTCTAATATGGTATTTTCTGGCATGTTTGTTCCTCTTTTCATTTTTATTGTTCAAAACTATGTTTGTATTTTACTATACCAAAAAGAAAAAAGCAAGTACTTTCCGTTGACTTTTTTCGACATATTTTATACAATCATTATGAAAAGGAGTGAGTTAAATGTTAAAAGAATTTAAAGAATTTGCTACAAAAGGAAATGTTTTTGATATGGCCATTGGTGTTATTGTAGGTGGTGCTTTCCAAAAAATAGTAACTTCTCTTGTTAATGATATTATCATGCCTTTTGTTGCTATATTTACAGGAAAAGTAAATTTTGATGATTTGACTTTTACAATTGGTAATTCTGTTATTAAATATGGTTCTTTTATTACTACTATTGTTGATTTTTTGATTATCGCTTTTTCTATTTTTATAGCTATTAGAACTTTTACAAGATTAAACAATAAAACTAAAGAAAATATTCAGAAATTGACAAATAAAGATATCAAGGAAGATGATATTGAAGAAGCTACTACAAAGCTATGTCCTTATTGTTATTCTGAAATTGATATTAAGGCTACTAGATGTGCTCATTGTACATCAGTTTTAGAAGATTCTGATGTTCTAGAAAGTTAAGTTTTAAATGCTCATTGCAAACATTCCTATTAAAAATCCTACAATATTTCCTATTGCTGTCATCCTTCCATGATATAGTTTGTTGGATTCTGGTATTAGTTCTCCAGATACTATATATAACATGGCACCTGCTGCAAAACTTAAACATATACTTATTACTGTTACAGATATGGTGCCTAAAATTGCTCCAAATAGTGCTCCTACTCCTGTTGTTATTCCTGATAGTATTACATAAAATATGACTTTTGCTTTTTCCATTCCTCCATTTTTCATGGGCACTGCCATGGATATACCTTCTGGTATATCATGTAAGCAAATAGCTATTGCCAAACTAAGACCTAATTTAATAGATGCACCAAAACCAGACCCAATTGCCAAGCCCTCCGGAAAATTGTGGATGGCTAGACCTATAGATACAACAATTCCTGTCTTTAATAGCTGGTTTTTTTGAAAAGCTTTTGTTTGTTTTCTATTAAACTTTTTTTCTACTAACAAATCACAAACTATCATAGCTACAATTCCTATACCAATTCCAAAAAGCACTTGAAAAATATTACTAATATCTAATGCTTCTGGTATTAAATCAAAGCAGATAATTGCCATCATTAATCCTGATGCAAATGAAAGAATAAAACTTAAAAATTTATTAGAGTCTTTCTTTAAAAAAATTCCTATAAATCCACCTATAGTCGTTCCAAATGTTCCAAAAAATAACCCTATTAGTGTTGTTTTTAAAATTTCCAATTAAAAAACCCCTTACCATACATTTTTACTATAATATATGGTATGGAGTTATAATTTATTCGTTTTCTCCTTGTAATCTTTCTGCTCTGTCTGCTGCAATTAAATTATCTATCATTTCATCAATGTCTCCATTTAAAAAGTTTTCCATTTGATAAATACTCATTCCTATTCTGTGATCTGTAATCCTTCCTTGTGGGTAATTATATGTTCTTATTTTTTCACTTCTGTCTCCTGATCCAACTTGAGATTTTCTATTATTAGCAACTTCTGCATCTTGTTTTTGTTTTTCTATTTCGTATAGTTTTGTTCTAAGCATTTTCATAGCATTATCTCTATTTTGGAATTGTGACCTTTCTGTTTGACATTCTACAACAATTCCTGTTGGCTCATGAATTAACCTTACTGCTGAAGATGTTTTATTTATATGTTGTCCTCCTGCACCTGATGAACGGAATACTTCCATTTTTATATCTGCTGGATTTATTTCAATTTCAACATCTTCTACAACAGGTAATACTGCAACAGTTGCTGTTGATGTATGAATTCTTCCGCTACTTTCGGTATCTGGTACTCTTTGTACTCTATGCACACCACTTTCAAATTTTAGTCTGCTAT
>CANQJY010000086.1 GCA_947624365.1 uncultured Clostridia bacterium | reverse complement strand
GCAGATAGTAAACATATTGTAGAAGCAGATTATTTTGGAATAGTATCAGGGAATAATACACCAAATAAATTTGAGAATACTGGATTATCAGTAACAAAATCAGAAAATGTAGATGCACCAATTATAAATGAATTTCCAATTTGTTTTGAATGTGAATTTATAGAATACCAAAATGATGAGAATGGAGCAGGAGTTATTGGAAAAGTAGTTAATGTAACTGCTGATGAAAGCGTAATGAATGAGGATAAAATTGATATTGCAAAAGTAAATGCAATAGCATTTGATCCTTATACACATGGGTATTATAAAGTTACTGAAAGAGTTGGAGAGGCTTTTAAAGATGGATTAAAATTAAAAAAGTAGGAATAAGCATTATAAATGAATTTACAAATAGCAAGTTATAGGGGGTGAATAATATGCAGATGTGTCCATATTGTGACAAAGTATATGATGAATCAGAATATAGTAAATGTCCATATTGTTCTGGTGAATTAGAAATTGAACCAAAAGAAGAAAAATTTAAGACTTGCCCTAATTGTGGAAGTCCTATGTATTGGGATGGCTATTGGGTATGCTCTAATTGTGATGAGGAAATTCATACAAGTGAAGATGATAATGATGGTATTATAGAACATCAATACTAAGCAAATAGTTTAATAAATTACAATTTTTTAAAATGGAGGAAAGTAATTGAACAAGAAAATTATTTTAATTATTCTAACACTTGTATTAATATTGATAATAAGCATTGTAGCTATAATAGTAAATAAAACAAGAAATAGTACAACAAAAGCTTTGGAAGAAAATAAAAATAATTTGATACAAGAAAGAAAGGTGCAAGATAAAGAAGTGCAAGAAATAAAAATAAAAGTAGGTAATGAAATATTAAACATGAAATTGGAACAAAATGAGGCAACAAAAGTTTTAGTAGAAAAATTACAACAAGGCGATATAACAGTACATACAAGTCAATACGGCAGTTTTGAACAAGTTGGAGATTTAGGATTTAGCTTACCTAAAAATGACACGCAAATAAAAACAAAAATAGGAGATGTAATGTTATATCAAGGAAATCAAATTACTATATTTTATGGATCAAATTCATGGAGCTACACAAAACTAGGAGAAATAACAAACAAGACAGAAAGTGAACTAAAAAATATTTTAGGAAATAGCAATGCAACTTTAGTATTAAGCAAAGATTAATATAAAATTAAGAAGTGGTTAAATATGACCACTTCTTTAAAATTAGATACATTTTTATAATTTTTTAAAATTTTAGGAATAATATTTACAAATGTACTACAAAATGATAAAATTGTAGTATATTTGTAGTATAAGTTAATATAAAAATTTCAAAAATAAAAAATCCAAAAAGGAGGAATAAAAATGTCAGGACATTCAAAGTGGGCAAATATTCAAGCAAAAAAAGGTAAAACAGATGCAGCAAGAGGAAAAGTATTTACAAAATTAGGAAGAGAACTTTTAATAGCCGTAAAGCAAGGTGGACCAGATCCAGCAGGAAACTCAAAATTAAAAGATGTTATAGCAAAATGTAAAGCTGCAAATATGCCAAATGACACAATCAATAATGCAATAAAAAAAGCATCAGGAGCAGGAAATAGTGACAATTATGAAGAAATTACATATGAAGGTTATGGACCAAATGGAGTAGCTGTTATTGTAGAAGCAGCAACAGACAACAAAAACAGGACAGCAGCAGATGTTAGACATGTATTTGATAAAGCAGGAGGAAATTTAGGAACAACAGGCTGTGTGTCATACATGTTTAATAAAAAAGGTGTGATTGTAATTGAAAAAGCATCAACAGATAAAGAAGAAGATGAATTAATGATGTTAGCGCTAGAAGCAGGTGCAGAAGATTTTGTATCTGATGAAGAAATATACGAGATTACAACAGAGCCATCAGAATTTTCAGCAGTAAGAGAAAAATTAGAACAAGAAGGATTAACATTTTTAGAAGCATCTGTACAAATGGTACCAACAACAACAGTAGCACTTGATGAAAAAGGTGCAGAAAAAATGGAAAGATTATTAGAAAGATTAGACGAATTAGATGATGTATCAAATGTTTACCATAATTGGGAGGAATAATTTATGAATAGAAAAAAACAAACAATAATAGTTGTAATAATAATCATATTAATACTATTAATTGTTGGAATTGCGGGAACTTTGTACTTTTTTATGACTAATAGAAAAAGTAATAGAGAAATATTTATAAATGGGCTAATACAATTTATGGGGCAAGAAGAAACACAAGCAAATCCACTTGAAGCATATTTACAAAAAAAGCAATCTACACCATATGAGAATAAAGGAAGTTTCACAGTTAATACATCAGAAGAAAATGTTCCAACAATTGTATTTTCAGGAAAAACTAATAATAGCAGTGAACAATCAGAACAAAATATAGAAATACAGTATTCAGATGATGTAAAATTTCCAATAAATTATAGGCGAGATGGCGATTTTTATGGACTTCAAACACAATATGTTTCACAAAAATATGTTGCAATAGAAAATAATAATTTGCAAGAACTTGCTGAAAAATTAGGAACAGAAGATACAAGTAATATACCAAATAAAATCGAAATACCTCAAGTAAATCAAGGATTACAATTTACAGAAGAAGAAAAAGCACAAATCAGAGAAAACTATTTACCAATTTTAAGTAATATAACAGATGATAAAATATCAGTAGAAGAATTTCAAACAGGAAAACAATATACTTTAACATTAACAGAGCAAGAAGTACAAAACATATTATCACAATTTTTGGAAAAATTAAAACAAGATAATATTATATTAAATAAAGTAAGTGAAAGTTTAGGAAATAATAGTCAAGAACTAGAACAAGCTATTGATAATTTGTTAGAACAACTTGGAGAAATAGAAGAAACAAATGGAGAAAATTTGACTATTATTCTATCAATGGAACAAGACAAACCAACAAAAATTGAGTTACAAATACCAAATCTAACAATTTCATTACAAAAAATAGAAACTCAAGATACTTTATCATTTGAAATAAGCATAGAAATAAATCAAGATAATCAAAATGTTTCTGTTACAGCTTCAGCAAACTTTAATGGAATGGGAACAGAACAAGTAGAAGAAAACTATTCATTAGATTTAAATACTGAAGTTGATGAGCAACCAATAGATATTGAATATAATTTTGAAAATACAATATCTTTTGTTGATAGTGTAGAAATAGAAAATTTAACAGAAGATACGGCAATGATTTTAAATAATTATTCTGGAGAGCAGATTGCAATCCTAATTCAAGCAATTGCAAATAGAATAACAGAAGTAGATCAAAATCAAATGGAAGAATTAGGAATAGAAAACGGTGTAAATCCAATTATTAATATGTTACCATTAACAAATTTAGGAATGAACATGTATAATGAGGCAAATGATGTTGTTAGCAATGATGAGGATTTATCAGATATGGCAAAACAATCATTTAATGCAAAATTCTTAAAATATGAAGGGGCAATAAACGGAGTAATGGTAAAAACAATGTTGGCAGAAGTTACACAAGTTCAAACAGAATATCCAGAATATGAAATAAAAATAACTGGAATTATAA
The DNA here is from genome assembly GCA_947624365.1 of uncultured Clostridia bacterium. Lineage (GTDB taxonomy): Bacteria > Bacillota > Clostridia > TANB77 > CAG-508 > CAG-269. The sequence continues at coordinate 187 of CANQJY010000086.1, read as the reverse complement.
CAGATCCAACACAAATTGATAATATAGAAAATACAAAGAAATATAATATTAGTCTTAAATATGATGAAGATAATTTAATTAATGAAATAGAAATACAAGAAATTTAAAAGTAGTTCTAAATAAAAAATAAAGACATATAATATAGAGATATATTATATGTCTTTTATTTTTTACAAAATAAAAGACA
>CANQJY010000085.1 GCA_947624365.1 uncultured Clostridia bacterium | reverse complement strand
AACTTCCGTTATATACAACACCATTATCGAAATCAACACCTAATTCAGAACAAAATACTGTATGGCTTTCTCCTGTTCCAGTGTTAATTAAACTTCTAGCAGTAATACCATATTGTAAGGTATCTGTTGTTTTTAAGAAAGTGGAATATTGATAACCTTTCCAATTACCTGTTCCACTTGCTGCAAAAACATTACTTAAACTGCCTATAAAAGTAAGCAATACTAACATTATTGCCATTATCTTTTTACCTTTTTTCACTTTATTTTTCATCTCCATAATAATCTCCTTTTCTTACTATTTTTTTGTAAATTCATTTTTTATGAATTCAGTAAATCTAATTACTAATTGCTCGTATTCTTCTTTGAAACCTTTTAATTTACTTTCTTTTTCGTTCATTGTCTTGATTTCATCTTGCAGTCTTTTAATTTCTTCTTCTTTCTCTGCTCTATCAACATCAATTTTCTTTAATCTTTCCATTATTCTTCTTATCATAGTTTTTTCTCCTTCCACGAAAAAAAGCCAAGAACTAAATCTTGACTTTGTTATAATTATTATTCAATTTATCTGTAATAGAAATTTATTGTCCATTTTCCACACAAACCACAACTCCAAGTTTCATAACCATAAGGGCAGTTCTTGTAGTATGTCTGATCATCGATTTCATCGTTTTCCCACTTTTTACCCCAATAAGCTATTTTGCTTTCATAAAAAGCTATTGCATCTTTTTGAGTTGCAAACCATTGTCCAGAATTTCCTACGCTTGTAAAATGATTATTTGCATTAGTACAAGTTGCAGGTTTAGTTTCTTGTGTTTGATTATTTTGTGGTGTATTATCTTGCTTTTTTTCAGCAGGTTTAGGTGTTTCAATTACTTGTGGTTGAGCCTGTTTTTCCTCTTGAGTAGGCTTTGGTGTTTGTTCCTGCTGTGCCTGTACTGGAGTCTGTGTTGTTGTATTATTTGCTTTAGGTGTGTTACTTCCAGTATTTTGTTGTGTATTGGTTTGATTAGATGTATTTTGCTTATTTGTTGTTTGAGTATTAGTATTTTGAGTTGTTGTTTTTGTTTGGGTAACTGGCTTATTCTCTATTACTTTATTGATTTCAGCAACATTTTCTTTTTGCTGTTCATCTTCAGTATTTTTGTTTTCTTCTGTTTGTTCATTAACTTGGATTTCTTCAGTATTTTCTTTAATTTCTTCTGTTGTGTCTTCAAGCGTTTCTTTTGCATCTTCCTTAATCTCATTTGTTTGTTGAACAGCAACATTATTTGCTGTTGTATTGTCTATTTTATTTGTTCTAGTCCTTATGATAATAAAACTTATTAAAGCTAAAAACATGAGTGTTATTGTTATTGAAATTATAATTACATATTTATTTTTCATAATCAATCGCCCCCTATAATTTAATCATAAAACCTTGAAAATAAAAAGACAATTCTGTAAATTATTTTACATATTCATCACTCCTTTGCTAATTAATTATTTTTAGATAATATATACTCTCTTTTTAGCTAGTATATAGTTAGTTTAATTTAAAAGGGTTTGTAAGGGGAAACTTTGGAATGTGTCCACACACATTATCTTGCGTTTCTTTCGTTTAGTTTTCTTTGCCATTGAAGTTTATATTTTTCAAGTAATTCTTTTATTTTATTTTCCATTTGTTCTTGTGTGTAACCTTTTGGAAAATAATCTTGTATTTTTTCAACTCCAAATTTAATTTGCTCTTTTTGATTAGGTTTCTCCTGTTCCATTATTGTTTCAAGTTTTTCTTCTGTTAGGTTACCCTCTTGTTCTAATTTTTTTAATCTAATGGCTTGTGCTAATGATGGTGTACACTCATTAAATTCCATTATGTTTAGTAACACATATTGATTTTCTTCACTCAAATATGAGATTTCAACTGCTGGTCTAAATGCAATTTTCTTATCATCAACCATTTGTAAAATCTCTGGTATTAGTTCAGTTAGTCTTATGTATCTATAAACCTGATCTCTGCTTTCGCCATTTTCTTTTCCTATCATTTCAGCAGTATCCAACTTTGTCGCCACTGGCGATGAAGTTAAATCATTTCTTACACCTTGATTTTTTAATGCTTCAAATTTCATCTTATATGCATAAGCTCTTTCACTTGGTAATACTTCTTCCCTTTGTATATTACTATCTACCATAATAATAGTTGCTTCATCATCTGTTAATTCTTTTACAATACATTTAATATCTTTTAATCCTGCAATTTGTGCAGCCATTTTTCTTCTGTGTCCCGACACCATTTCATAAGTTCCATCTTCCTTTGGTCTAACCATTACAGGTATTATTACGCCCCTTTCTTTAATGCTTGATACTAAATCTTGCATTTTCTCATCGTTAATAACTTTGAATGGGTGGTTTGGAAAATCTTTTATCTTACTTATTTCAATATATTCAACCTTTTCAGCATTTTCTAAATCTCGTTGTTCTTGTGATGTGAACAAACTATCTACACTGGGTAATATCATTTTTGATTCTTGTTCTTTCATTAGATAGCACCTCCTTTGCAAGATTTTCATAAGCATTTGCAACAGGACTATTTTTATCAAATTCAAAAATGCTTTTTCCTGTTGAAGTTGATTTTGCTGTGTTAATAGCTTTTGGAATTTCACTATTATAGATTTTTACATATTGTCCATAATTGTTTTCTATTTCATTTCTTACATTCTTTGATAAATTAGTTCTTTTATCTACTAATGTTAATACAACTCCGCCGATTTTCAAGTTTGGGTTAATTTGTTTTTGAACTCTTGTAACTGTTTTTAATAGGTGTCCCATACCTTTAGCTGCTAAATACTCCCCTTGAACTGGAATTACTATTTTATCGCTACAAGCTAATGCGTTAATTGTTATCATACCTAAACTTGGCATACAATCAATTAAAATATAATCGTACTTATCTCTAATATTTGAAATTGAGTTCTTTAAAGTAAACTCTCTGCTCATAGCATTTACTAATGAAAACTCTATTGCAGACAAATCTAAATTTGCAGGGATTAAATCAATTCCTTCTTTGTGATGTAATATAGCATCTTCTGCATTTATTTCATTATCATAGATAGTGTTAGCCATTAGAGTTCCTATCGTGTTTTGCAAGTTGTCTTGGTCGTAATAACCTAAACAAGTTGTTAAATCTCCTTGAGGATCTGCATCAATTAACAAGACTTTCTTTCCTTGTTTTGCTAATGCAACACCCAAAGAAAATGTAGTTGTTGTTTTACCAACTCCGCCTTTTTGATTAGCAATAGCTATAATTTCTGCATCTGACAATTAAGCCACCTCCTTGTAGAGTTCAGCTCTAATTGCATATTGATATAAAACCCATTTTAAATAAATGTCTATTTCTTTTTCTTCTGCATGATTGATATTTAATTTTTCGTGCATCATTTCTGTGTCCATTTTGATTAAATACTTGTATTTTATGAAATAGTAATAAAACTTATCTTCTTCATCATAAAGTTTGCTTAAAAACGAATTTATGAGTTTCTTCCACGCTTTTAATCTTAATATGTTACGATCTGTATCAAATTTTTCAATAACATCTTCTAATGTATTGCTATGTAAAGAATGTATTGAAGATAAATAAGCTCTGTTTGTTACTTCCATATTATCAATCATTTCTTCTTTTCTTTGGTCTATTAGTTTTTCTATATTGTTATAATTGTGTAGCATAAAAGCTATCTCTCTGTCTATCTCTTTTGGAATAGACAGTGCTGTAATTGTTTTTTCCATTGTGCCTCCTTTTAAACGAAAAAAGAGAGCTGACTTTTTTCTAATCAACTCTCTTATCGTGCATCTCTGCTTTTATTTTTATTTTGGTTTTTTATTGCGTTTTTCTTTTGTTCTTGTCTAACTTTTGAATAAATTTCAAAGGCTTCATCTCCATTGAATTCTTTATCAATAGATACTTTTCCTCTTTCAATGAATTCTTTTGACAACGTA
>CANQJY010000084.1 GCA_947624365.1 uncultured Clostridia bacterium | reverse complement strand
AAACTTTCAATATCTGCTGCTAAAATATGTTGGAATGATTTATATGAAGCAATTAGATTATCCACTATATTGTTAGGCATTCTTGGTATTTTATTTAAAATTCTGTACCCTCTTGTATATACACCAACTTCATCATAATTTTCGAAGTTCTCATACCCTAATATTTTAGCAATGGTTTCCTCTTTTGTCAACTCTTCATATGGGATTTCTGATATTTTTTCCATTACTGCTTCTGGGGTTCTTTTCTTTTTAGTTACCGCCATATAATCTTTGATAATTAATAATTCTTCTGTTTCGACTCCACCAATTAACTCTTCCAATTGCATTTTGACAAGTCTTCCATCAATTCCTAACTCATAAATTTGGTTTTGTATATCTTCTACAATTCTCATAACCATTTCTGCTCTTTGGATTGCAACAATTACATTTTCTAATGTTACTATATCATTAAATTCATATTCATTTAAAATACTCAATTTATTATCAAATACTTTCTTGTATCTTTCTAATGTTTGTACTCCTTGATTTGCTCTACTTAATACAACATCTGTATCTTCTAAAACATATCGTTCATTACCTTTAAATACTGTAATTATATTTCTTCTTTGTGAAATGCTTATAACTAATTCCCCTGTTTGTTTTGCTGTTCTTTCTGCTGTTCTATGCCTAGTTCCAGTTTCTCTTGTTTCAATTGTTCTTGAAGGAATTAATTGAGCATTAGCAAATAAGATTTTTTTTAAATCACCACTTAAAATAATTGCTCCATCCATTTTAGCTAATTCATATAGCTTAGAAGATGTATAATCTTCATTAATAGCAAACCCTCCATCTACCACTTCATTTATAACTTCGTTTTTGTCTGTTATTAATAATAATGCACCTGTTTTTGCTCTTAAAATATTTTCCAATCCTTCTCTGATTGGTGTTCCTGGTGCAATTAATTTTAATATTTCTATAATTTGGTTTTCCTTGCTTTTTCTCAAGCGAACTCCCTCCTGCCTCTTAAATAATTCCTGTCTTTTTCATAGCTTCTTTTACATCTTTCACACCTATTATATCTAATTTAAATTTATCTTTCAAGAGTTTTTTATTACTTTCTGGAATGATTGCATGTTTAAATCCTAATTTTTCAGCTTCCTTTAATCGTTTTTCAATCATGTTAATCCTTCTTACTTCACCTGTTAATCCAACTTCTCCAATGATAACACAATCTTTTGGTATAGGTTTATTTTTAAATATAGATGCTACAACCATTACAATTCCTAAGTCAATTGATGGCTCATTTAAACGTAGCCCTCCTACTACATTTACATATACATCTTGATTGCCCAATGGTAATCCTGTCTTCTTTTCAATTACTGCTATTAATATAGCTAATCTATTAAAATCAATTCCATTTGCCGTTCTTTTTGGATAATTGCTAACTGTTTGAGTTGTTAATGCTTGTAATTCTACTAAAATAGGTCTAGTCCCTTCCATGCATGAAACAATGCAAGATCCTGCTGGATTATCTTCTCTTTCTGATATTAGTACATCTGAAGGATTTTCAATTTCACACATTCCTTCTTCTTTCATTTCAAACATACCTATTTCATTTGTAGATCCAAAACGATTTTTAACACCTCTTAAAATTCTGTATGAAAAATATCTTTCTCCTTCTAAGTATAATACTGTATCTACCATATGTTCTAATACTCTTGGACCAGCAATATTTCCTTCTTTTGTAACATGTCCTATAATAATAGTTGTAATATTTCTTGATTTACAAATACGCATTACTTGTGAAGTTATTTCCCTTACTTGACTAACACTACCAGCCACTGCTGACAATTCATCTGAATACATTGTCTGAATAGAATCAATAATAACCAATTTAGGTTCTATATCTAAAATTGCATTATTAACTATATCTATATCAGTTTCTCCTAAAAACAAAATATTTTCATTTTGAATACCGTAATCTATCTGCTCTTAATTTAATTTGTTCTGCAGACTCTTCTCCAGAAACATATAATACCTTTCCATCGCCCTGAACTTTATCACAAATTTGTAAAATGAGAGTTGACTTACCAATACCCGGTTCACCCCCAAGCAAAATTAAAGAACCTTTTACCAATCCACCACCAAGTACTCTATCCAATTCTTCAAAGCCTGTTGAAGTACGTAAAGTCTCTTTAGCCTCATAAGAATTCAATTTTTGAGGTTTTACATGTTCTTTATTTGAATTTTTGCTACCAGAACTCTTTGTGTCTACAACTTTTTGTTCAAAAAAACTATTCCATCTATTACAAGCTGGACATTTACCTAGCCATTTAGCAGACTCATAACCACATTCATTACAAACAAACACCGTTTTACTCTTCATAATTCCTCCTTGTATCCATTTGTCCATTTGTGTCCATTTTGGGACGGTCCTTTTTTGGACATCTATATTAAATTTACAAGTATATGTTTCAAAGTGGAAAGATGTCCAAAAAAGGACCGTCCCAAAATGGACAAATAGACATCTCTAATTTTTAGCTATTGCTCTTTCTATCATTTTTCTACCCATTCCTGTTACTCTTCCTATTTGATTACAATTTGTGCCTTTAATATACTGCAATTTTCTAATCATTTCATTTCTTTTTTCAATAGTGCTTTCTTTAATTTTATTTATATTTTCTATTTCCAACATTTGTAATATAATTTTTGCTAATTGATCATCTGTCAATTTTTCTTTCATTTCATATTCAATAATATCTTTTCCATCAGTAAAATTCTCCATTTCTTGATGAAATTCAATAAATAGTTTTATTGCTTCTTGAGGATTATCTTTTGAAAATTGATTTAATAATAATTTTATATTGACTAAATTATTTTCCTTTGATTTTTTCACAAATTTTTGATAACTACTCCATTTATAATCTTCAGTTGCACTTACATGTGCTTTTAGCGGGTTTTGATGAATATATCTGCATACATTTAAGAAATCGGTTGGATTCATAATGTTTCGACTAAAAAATCTATTTTGAACTAAGTTTCCGTTTCTTTCATATTTTTTATTAAAATATGATGCATATCTTATCGACAAACTTTGCATTGCTGTTGATAAATTTTGATTTTTATCATATATGACTAAGTGTATATGATTGCTCATTAAACAATATACACATAATTCATATTCATATTTTTCTTTTGTGTTTTTTAATTCTTCTAAAAATTTATATCTATCTTTTTCATCATAAAATATATCTTGTTTATTCATTCCTCTAATGATGATATGATATAAATTTGTGATTTTATTATAATTTCTTTTATAGCGAGGCATAAATATCTACTTCCTTTCTTTTTTTGCATATTTTCCCTTAAATTTTTCTTTCTATTTATTTCCCCCACTATAAAATCTTTATGCTTTTCTTTACGCAAAAAGTATAGCATAATTTTATTAATTACGCTATACTTTTTCTAAAATTTACAAGATTTTCACATAAATCTATCAACATTTAAAGCAATATGTCCAAAAAAGGACCGTCCCAGAATGGACATTAGTCTTTTTTACCAAATTTGATTTCTTGGAATAAAAAGTCATGTACTTTTCCCCAAGTAATTTCTTGATGCAAAAATGCATTAATCTCGTCTTCTACTTTTTGTTGTGCCGGTGTTAACACTACTTTAATTTCTCTATTCCAATCAATTTCTTGTAACCAGAAGTTTTTAAATTTTTGCCAAAATCCATTTGTTACAGGTAAATTTGTATTTCTAATTGTTCCTACATTTTCTTGTACATTATCTTCTTGCATATTTACTCCTCCTTCTGCTCCTTCAAATTGTACTCCTCCAAATACTCCTGTTACTTTTGTTTCTTCTCCAAGTTCTGCCATTTATATTTCCTCCTTCGTGTTTCTTTTTATCTTTACTTATTTATACTATACTTTTTGTGTCTTTTGTTATGATTATAAGAATTCTTTTGTTTAAAGTGGGGTTATTAGATATAGATAAGGGTAACTTTAGTATAG
>CANQJY010000083.1 GCA_947624365.1 uncultured Clostridia bacterium | reverse complement strand
GTAGAGTTACGAAATTTAGAAAAAAAATATCCAGAATTTATATCAAAAGACTCTTTAACACAAAAAGTAGGAGGTCATGTAAAAGAAGGCTTTGAAAAGGTAACCCATGAAGTTCCTTTACAAAGCCTACAAGACGTATTTTCAATTGAAGAAGTAGAAGAATTTGATATACGAATGAAGCAAAAAGCAGAAGAAAATGGAATAAAGGAAGTTTTTTATGTAGTAGAAACAAAAATTGATGGATTATCAGCAGCACTTGAATATAAAAATGGAAAACTTATAAGAGGAGCAACAAGAGGAAATGGATTAGTTGGAGAAGATGTAACAGAAAACTTAAAAACCGTAAAAAGTATTCCAAAAGAAATTAGTGATAAAATTGACATTACTGTTAGAGGAGAAGTGTTTATTGCAAAGGAAGAATTTGAGCAAATGAACCAAGAAAGGCAGGAAAATGAAGAGCCACTTTTTGCTAATGCAAGGAATGCAGCGGCAGGTTCACTAAGACAATTAGATAGCAATATTACAGCTAAAAGACCACTAGATATTTATATTTTTAATGTACAAAAAATAGAAGGAAAAGAATTTAATTCTCATTATGAAGAATTAGAATATTTAGCAAAATTAGGATTTAATGTTAATCCAGTTCGTATTCCTTGTAAAAACATAGAAGAAGTAAAAAAAGCAATACAAAAAATAGCTGATATGCGTGAATTTTTAACATTTGGAATTGACGGGGCTGTTATAAAAATAGATGATTTAAATTTCCGAGAAATATTAGGATCTACAGCAAAAGTACCAAGATGGGCAGTCGCCTATAAATATCCTCCAGAGAAAAAAGAAACAGTTCTAAAAAATATAGTTTGTCAAGTTGGTAGAACTGGAGTAATTACACCAATGGCAATTTTAGAACCAGTAAAGGTAGCAGGATCTACTATTTCAAAAACAACATTACACAATGAAGATTTTATAAAAGAAAAAGATTTGAAAATTGGTGATACAGTTATAATTCAAAAAGCGGGAGACGTAATTCCAGAAATTGTAGAAGTAGTAAAAAGTAAAAGAACAGGAGAGGAAAAAGATTTTGAAATGCCACATAAATGCCCAGTTTGTGGCGCAGAAACTGTTAGAGAAGAAGGAGAATCTGCTGTTCGTTGTACAGGAATAGAATGTCCAGCAAAATTGTTTCGAAATCTAGTACATTTTGTATCAAGAGAAGCAATGAACATTGATGGTTTAGGGGAAAATATAATAGCACAATTATTAGATAAAAAACTTATTGAAAACATTGCAGATATTTATACATTAAAGTTAGAAGATATTGCATCTTTAAAAAAGAATGGTCAAAAATTTGCACAAAATTTAATAGACAGTATTGAAAAAAGCAAGCAAAATGATTTGTATAGATTGATCACAGCATTAGGAATTCGTCATGTTGGAGGAAAAGCTTCAAAATTGTTAGCTAAAAAATATAAAACAATTGATAATTTGTCAAATGCAGGATATATAGAATTGCAAGAAATGAATGACATAGGGGAGATTATGGCAAATAGTATTGTGGAATTTTTTGCACAAAGTCAAACTCAAGATTTAATACAAAAGTTAAAAAATGCAGGAGTAAATACAAAAATAATTGAAGAAGAAACAGGAGATGGACGTTTTGAAGGCAAGACTTTTGTATTAACAGGAACATTAGAACAATTTACTAGAAAACAAGCAGAAGAGATTATTGAAAAATTTGGTGGAAAAACTTCTGGATCTGTATCAAAAAAGACTGACTTTGTACTTGCAGGAGAAGAAGCAGGTAGTAAATTGGCAAAAGCTCAAACTTTGGGAATTACAATTATTTCTGAACAAGAATTTCAAGAAATGATAAAATAGGAGGAAATATGGAAAAAGAATATACATTTGAAATGATGTGGGAAGACTTGAATGATGGATATCAGATTTATTATACCTATGTTAATAATAGATATTTATTATTTAAGACTGCAAATAATTGCTATACACAAAAATTATTAACCCATACTTCTAAAAATCCACAACCCAAAATGTTAATGCTAACATTAAAGAGAGTAAAAGAAATTTTTCCATTTATGGAAGATATAGAATACAAAGTGGGAACGTCATTTGAAAATCAATAAAATATAAAAAACGCATTGACTTATATTTCCAATAGATATATACTAAAAAAAACAAAATTGAAAAGAGGAATAAAAAATGGCAGTAATTATAGATGGAAAAGAAGTTGCAAAAAAAACAAGAGAAGAATTAAAAAAAGAAGTAGATGTATTAAAACAAAATGGAATCACACCTAAATTAACTGTTATTATGGTAGGTGATAACCCTGCCTCAAAAGTATATATAAAACAAAAGAGTAAAGCATGTAATGATGTTGGCGTGGAATATGAGGAATATTTTTTAGATACAAAAACAACACAAAAGGAACTATTAGAATTAATTGAAAAATTAAATAAAGACAAATCTGTTAATGGTATTTTACTACAAAGTCCATTACCACCTCATTTAGATATTAGTGAAGCATTTAGAACTATTGATTATAGAAAAGATGTAGATGGATTTCATCCAATGAATGTAGGAAAATTAGTATTAGGACAAGATACATTTATTTCTTGTACACCATATGGAATTATGCGTTTATTTGAAAATTATAAAATTGACTTATGCGGAAAAAATGTAGTAATTATAGGAAGAAGCAATATAGTAGGAAAACCATTAGTACAATGCTGTTTAAATAATAATGCAACTGTAACAATATGCCATTCTAAAACAAAAGATGTAAAAGAGGCATCAAAAAATGCAGATGTATTAGTTGCAGCCATTGGAAAACCAAAATTTGTAAAAGCAGACATGGTAAAAGATGGAGCAATTGTAATTGATGTTGGAATTAATAGATTAGATACAGGTAAAATTGTTGGAGATGTTGATTTTGAAGCTGTATCACAAAAAGCAAGTTATATTACACCGGTTCCAGGGGGAGTAGGACCGATGACAGTAGCAATGTTAATGAATAATGTAGTTAAAGCTGCAAAAGAACAAAATAAATAGAGAAAGTAATAAAAGGAAGGGACACTTTTAACAAAAGTGTCTTTTTGTATTATAGGAGGAGAAATGAAAAATATAGAAGAAAATAAATATTGGGTATGGTTTAGCTTAATACCTAATTTGAGTAATATAAAAAAACAGAAACTATTAAAAACATTTAATACACCTGATATAATTTATAAACAATCAAAAAGTGATTTAATGCAAGTACAAGGAATTGGAGAAAAAACAGTAGAAAATATTTTGAATCGAAAGACGATGGATATATTAGATAAGCATTTAAGATATTTGCAACAAAATCAAATACAAATTATTAATATACAAGATAAAGAATATCCTTCAATATTAAAAGAAATATATGATTATCCTATTAGCTTATATGTAAAAGGAAATATAAAATTGTTGAATTATGATAGCATAGCGATTGTAGGGAGTAGAGAATGTAGCGATTATGGTAAAAATTCTGCAAAATATTTTGGATATCATTTGGCTGATAAAGGCAAGTGTGTAATAAGTGGTTTAGCAAAAGGAATTGATAGTTTTGCACATATAGGAGCATTAAATGCAAATGGAAATACAATAGCGGTTTTAGGAAATGGTTTAGATGATATTTATCCAAAAGAAAATAAAAATTTAGCAAATAAAATTATTGAAAAAGGAGGTGCTATTATTTCAGAATATCCATTAGGAACGAAACCAAATAAAATCAATTTTCCTGCTAGAAATAGAATAGTTAGTGGAATGTGCAAAGGTGTATTAGTAGTTGAAGCAAAAGAAAAAAGCGGTACTTTAATTACAGTGGATTTTGCGCTAGAACAGGGAAGAGATGTTTTTATTGTGCCAGGGAACATAAATTCTATTTATTCTGTAGGAACAAATAGATTGATAAAAGAGGGTGCTTCATTGGCGAGTTGCTACCAAGATTTATTATAATTAAGATAGTGTAAAATAAAGTGTGTAAGTTAAAGGTACCAAAACTTATGCACTTTACTTTTTTATGCAAAAAAATATATA
>CANQJY010000082.1 GCA_947624365.1 uncultured Clostridia bacterium | reverse complement strand
ATATAATTAGAAAATTTAAAAGAGCAGTTAACTTTATAACTGCTCTTTCTTTATAATCACAAATTCATATAATATAAATCAAGACAAAATAATTTATCATTTAAATATTGTAAAACGCCACTATCTGTAGAAAAACGAAAATGTAGTTTATAAGCACATAAACACTGCATCTTTTGATGAAAAGCCTTATTAATTTCATTTTTTCCATATTTTCCATCACCAATAATAGGAAGACCAATAAAAGCCAAATGCGCACGAATTTGATGTGTTTTACCAGTTTCAATTTGCACATCTAATAAACAAGTATTATCACTATTTTCTTTTATAACACTATAACTTGTAATAATTTTCTGATATCCCTTTAAAGGAACATCAGAAACATAAACCATAGACTTTTTTGTGTCTTTAAATAAATAAGCAGTCAATGTTTGCTTTTTTATTTTTGGTATTGAATAAACCCAAGCATAATAATGTTTTTCAATTTCATGATTTTTAAATTTTTCAAGTAAAATATTTAAAGCAATTTCTGTTTTTGCAAATAATAATAAACCACAAGTATTTCTATCTAAACGATGGCAAGGCATTGGTAAAAAAGTAGAAGAAGAATATTTTTTATGAATATAACTTGTAACTGAATTTTCTCCAGTTACTTCAATTCCACGAGGTTTATTTAAAATCAAGATATTGTCATCTTCATAAACAATTTCAATTGAAAAATCTTGTTTTTGTTCAAGTAATGCATCAGAAACATAAACTAAAATTTCATCACCTTCATAAACAATTATATCTTTATTTGTTCTTTTTGCATTTACTTTAATATCTTTTTTACGCAATATATTGCAAAACATAGAATAGGTAAAACCATTTATTTTATCTAATAAAAAACTATGTAATTTTTTCCCATTATATTTTTCATTTACAATTAACTTTTTCATAGCAACATTATACGAAAAAAATTATAGAAACGCAAGCAATATAAATTGGAATAAAATAAAAAATATAAAATTTATTGATTTTTTAAGGGAGATAGGTTATAATGGAAAAGTAAAAAAGCAGAGAAGAAGGAAGGTTTCATAAAATGAAAGCAATAGAAATTAGAAATAAGTACTTAAACTTTTTTAAAGAACATGGGCATGCAGTTATACCATCAGCACCACTTATTCCAGAAAATGACCCATCTGTTTTATTCACAACAGCTGGTATGCAACCATTAGTACCATATCTATTAGGAGAAAAGCATCCAGCAGGAACACGTTTAACAGATTATCAAAAGTGTTTAAGAACAGTAGATATTGATGAAGTTGGAGATAACAGACATTTAACATATTTTGAAATGTTAGGAAACTGGTCATTAGGAGACTATTTTAAAGAAGAATCAATTCAAATGAGTTTTGATTTTTTAACCAAAGAATTACAAATTCCAGTTGAAAAACTGTATGTTACATGTTTTAAAGGAGATAAAGACTGTCCTAAAGATGAAATATCAAGTAAATGTTGGGAAAAAGCAGGAATTTTAGATGGACATATTTATTTTTACGGAAAAGAAGACAATTGGTGGATAGCCGGAGAAGAAGGACCTTGCGGACCAGACACAGAAATGTTTTACGATACAGGGAAACCTGCATGCTCAGACCAATGTCAACCATCATGTGATTGTGGTAAATATGTAGAAATATGGAATAATGTGTTTATGGAATATTATAAAAACGCAGATGGAAGTTATACAAAATTAAAACAAAAAAATGTAGACACAGGATTAGGATTAGAAAGAATGGCAATGCTTTTACAAGGAAAACAGACACCATATGACACAGAACTATTTGAACCAATCATGAAAAAATTAGAGGAATTGCAAAAAATAGATGATATCCAAAGTAGAAGAATTATTGCAGAACATTTACGCTCTAGTATGATGGTTATATGTGATGGAGGTAGACCAAGCAATATAGATAGAGGATATATTCTAAGAAGGCTAATTCGTAGAATGATTAGACATATGAACAAATTACAGATTGATTTAGCAGAACTTTCAACATTAATAAAAATTAATGTTGAAAATTTACAAGAAATGTATCCTGCATTAAAAGAAAATCAAGATATAATTACACAAGTAATAATAGAAGAAAAAGACAAATTCATGAAAACATTAACAAATGGGGAAAGAGAATTTGAAAAAGAAATGCAAAAAGCTAAAAATCAAGGAAATACACAAATTGATGGACAAGTTGTATTTCGTTTATATGATACCTATGGATTTCCACCAGAAGTAACAAGTGAATTAGCAGAAGAAAATGGAATGACAGTTGATATCAAAAAATTTGATGAATTATTTAAAGAACATCAAGAAAAATCAAGAATGGGTTCAGAACAAAAATTCAAAGGTGGATTAGCAGATCAAAATGAAAAAACGATTGCATATCATACAGCAACACATTTATTACATCAAGCATTAAGAACAGTTTTAGGAGATCATGTAAAACAAAGTGGATCTAATATTACAGAAGAAAGATTACGTTTTGATTTTACACACCCACAAAAAATGACAAAAGAAGAAATCGAACAAGTAGAAAACCTAGTGAATGAACAAATTCAAAAAGATTTAACAGTTACCTGTGAAGAAATGCCATATGAAGAAGCTAAAAAATCAGGAGCAATAGGGCTATTTACAGACAAATATGGAGATAGAGTTAAAGTATATACAATAGGCAATTTTAGTAAAGAAATTTGTGGAGGACCTCATGTAAAACATACAGGAGATATGGGAAAATTTAAAATAAAGAAAGAAGAATCTAGTTCATCAGGAATACGCAGAATTAAAGCGGTTCTTGTGAAAGAATAGGAGTAAAATATGGGAGATTGCATTTTTTGTAAAATTGTAGAAGGTGAAATTCCTTCAAATAAAGTATATGAAGATGAAAATATATTAGCATTTAAAGATATTAATCCACTAACACCTATTCATATATTAGTTATACCTAAAAAACATATTAAATCTATTAATGAATTAAAACCAGATGATGAAATATTAATAGGAAAGATATTTTCAACAGTAAAACAAATTGCTAAAGAACAAGGAATTTCAGAAAATGGTTATCGCGTAGTTAGTAATTGTGGTGAAGATGGAGGACAAGAAGTAAAACATTTACACTTTCACATTTTAGGCGGAAAAAAATTAGGAACAAAGATTGTATAATTTATATTTTTATGTTATAATAAATGTATAGGAATTTATTCAAATTTTGGAGGTAGATGCATATGTTTGAAAATAAATATAGTAAAGTATTAACAGTTATTTTAGTAATTGTTATAATTGCAATTATAGGATTACTAGGCTTTTTAGCATATGACTATTATCAAAAATATCGTATATCAAAAGATGCATCAAGTTTTGTTGATAATTTTAATGGCGAAGTTAGTGATGATGAGGAAAGTAGTGATACAAATTCATCAGGAATAGATATTTTAAATGAAATAAGTAGTACACCAGTTTCTAATACTTCTACATCTTCATCAAATGCTAAAAAAGGTGAATATAAAGGATTTCAAACAGTAGGTACAATGGAAATACCAGCAATTAATTTCTCATATCCAATTATTGATAATGTTAGTAGATCTGCTATTGAAAACTCAGTTGCCGTTTTATATCCTCCAGGAGGAGAAACAATAAATCAAGTTGGAAATACAGTTGTAATTGGGCATAATTATCGTAATGGTGTATTCTTTTCAAATAATAAAAGATTAAAAAACGGAGATAAAATTTATGTAACAGATTATAGAGGAACAAGATTAACATATACTATATATAATAAATTCGAAACAGATGATAAAGATACATCATTTTATCAAAGAGAGACAAATGGAAAGGCAGAATTAACATTATCAACTTGTACAGACGCAAGTAATAATAGAAGATTAATTATATTAGCAAGACAAGATTAAAATAAAAAATATGTCCCAAAGGGGACCGTCCCCTTTGGGACAATTTTATATAGTAGAGGTGCCTAAATGGATAAAAATCAAGCGAAAGAAAGAATAGAGGAATTACGAAAAAAGACAGAATATTATGCAGGCAAATATTATGATGAAGATGCTCCAGAGATATCTGATTTTGAATATGATATGTTAATGGTGGAACTT
>CANQJY010000081.1 GCA_947624365.1 uncultured Clostridia bacterium | reverse complement strand
TAGAAAACACTTTCAAAATCTATTATAATTTAAAAGTAAAAAAATGTTACTAGTCAGCCATAAAAAATAAGATGTCCTAAAATATATGTTAAAATTAAAATTTTAGGACATCTTATTTTTTATGGCTGACTAGTAACAATACTTAAATTATCTAATCTCCCTCATTTTAAATTCTAAACCTGTATTTCTCTTTTTTATATCAATATTTTGAATCATAAATTCTACTACCTTTTCTATTCCTACTATAATTAATAATTTTTTTGCTCTAGTAATTCCTGTATAAAGTAAGTTTCTGGTAATTAACATTGGTGATGCTGGTGGAATTACCATTATAACTACATCAAATTCGCTTCCGTTGTGATTTATGTATAGTAATACAATAACTATGTTCTATTTGGTCTAATTCTGAAAATTCATACCAGACCTCTTTTTTATCATCAAACCTGACTTCTACAATTTTTTCTTGCTCATTTATGTTCGTAATAGTACCTATTTCACCATTAAATACACCATTGCCTAATTCTTTTTTTCCATCTTCTTTTTCTCGTTCCCAGGTAATATCATAGTTGTTTTTTATTTGCATTATACGGTCTCCGCTCCTATAAACAGCTCCTAAATTAGCTTTTTCAGGTAGATTGTAAATATTCGGATTTAAGTATGCTTGTAATTCTTTATTTAATTCTTTTGTTCCTAATATTCCTTTTTTTGTAGGTGTTATAATCTGAATATTTTGGAAAAAGTCATAATCTCCAAATTTTTGTAATCTTCCTGTACATAGACTAATAACCTCTTTTAAAATTTCTTCTTGCGTTTTATGAGTAATATAGAAAAAATCTTGATTTGTTTCATTTGCTATATCGTCTTTGCTAATAAAGGCTTCTCCTTTGTTTACTCTGTGTGCGTTTAAAACAATTTTACTTTTTGCAGCTTGTCTAAAAATTTTATCTAAATAAACTGTTTCAATTGCTCCAGAATCAATAAAATCTTTTAATACAGCTCCTGGTCCTACTGATGGTAATTGGTCTACATCTCCTACTAAAACTAATTTTGTACCTTGATAAATACATTTTAAAAGATAGTCCATTAAAAACATATCTACCATAGATAATTCATCTATTACTATAATATCTGCATCAATTGGTGTTCCTTCATAACTACTATCTTTATTATATATTCCCTCATCATCTAATTTGCCAATACATAATAGTCTATGTAGTGTTGATGCTTCTTTACCAGTTGCTTCTGTCATTTTCTTTGCTGCTCTTCCAGTTGGAGCAGCCAATACTACTTTTTTTCCTTTTTGTTCATATAACTCTATAATTGTTTTTATAATTGTTGTTTTTCCTGTTCCTGGTCCTCCTGTGATTATTAATACATTATTTTCGTTTATTGCTTTAATTGCTTCTTTTTGTTTTTCAGATAATTCAATATCCGTTGTTTTTTCAATTTTTTTTAATTGAGCTTCAATATTTTTAATTTCTTTCATGTTCTTGCTTTTTTGTAGACGATCAATTCTAAAGGCAATTTCTTCTTCTGTTTTATAGAAGCTTGTTAAATACACCCATTCTTCTTTTTCTCTTTGTTCTATTATTATTTCACCTTTTACTGTTAAATTTATTAGATTATCTTCTATAGTTTCAGTACTTACTTCTAATAAATTTCTAACAAATTCAATTAAGTTCTCTTTTATCGTACAACTATGCCCATTATATGTTGCACGTATTAATCCATATTTTATTCCTGTTTGAACTCTTTCTTCATAATCTGGTTGAATTCCTATTTGCATTGCCATTTTGTCAATTTGCTTAAAATCTACTCCTCTTGTAATGTCAATAAGTAAATATGGATTTTGTTCTATTTTTTCGATACTATCTATACCTAATTTTTCATATACCTTTTTTGCATGTTCTGCTCCAATATTAAATCTTTCTAAAAAACTTACAATTTGCCATATTTCTTGATTTTCAATAAAACTTTCTGCTATTAACCTAGCTTTTTCTTCTGTAATTCCTTTTACTTCAGCTAAACGTATAGGATCATGATTTATAATATTGATTGTATTTTCTCCAAATTTTTTAATAATTCTTTTTGCTGTTGCTTCTCCTACACCTTTTATATTTCCACTTGCAAGATATTTTTGCACAGCAATTGCTGTTTTAGGCATCAATTTTTCAAATGTAGTAACTTTGAATTGTATGCCATAGTCTTTATGGTCTACATATGTACCTATTACTTTTAAACTGTCTCCTTTTGATATGAATGGTAAATATCCTACAATTGTTGTTTCTTCATCACTTGTTTCAAATCTAGCAATAGTATAGCTATTCACCTCATTTTGATATATAATATCTTGTACTTCTCCTGTTAATTCCAATTTATTTCTCCTTTTATTTATTCAGTATCTTTTTGCAGTCTTCATACACAATATTTGGTAAGCTTGTCTTGTATTTTTCTAATTCTTTCCTAATATGTGTCGCAGAAATAGAAAATTTAACTCTTTGTGTATCCACTCTTCTATCAATAATCCCCATATATTCAGCTACTTTTCCTCCATATTGCTCACTACTATAAAAATGTGTAATCGGGTATTGTTTAATATATTTTAATAAATATTGCATTTGAATTTCTACACTTTCATTGTCTAAACCATATTGCTTTGGCGGATTATATGCATATATTATATGAATTTGTGGATATAGTGTTTTTATCCATTTCGCTCTTTGCTCTATTGGAATTTGTATTTTATCTGTTTCATATATAACAATTATAAATTCGTCCATTTCTTTGATTGCTGTTTCAATTAGATATTGATGTCCTGCATGCAATGGAGCAAATTTGCCAATTGTAAAACCTATTTTTTTTGCTTGCATTTTTTATCTCCTTTTTATGCTGATATTATAACATATATTTTTATGTTTGTAAAAATTTTTAATTTTCATCTACACTATCCATTACTTCTTTGCATTCTTTCCAACTTGTTACTTTTAAGACTTCATAATCTTTAGATAAGTTTTTGGCAATTTCTTAGTACTATCTGTCGATTCTAAATCTGCTACAATTACATTTTTAAACCAATCTTCTCTTCCATATAAAATTTTGAATAACATTGAGCGTAAAAATCCTTCTATTTTTTCTTCTTGATTTTTTACAGCAACAATGAGATAAATTCCATCTGCTTTCATTTTAGTATATGTTGATATGTACACAATATTTTTAACTATTTCAAATAAACCATAAAGAGCTAATGTCCAGAATATTGTGCCTAATACAAATTCTAGCATTTTTATTACCTCCTCATAGTGTTATTATATGTAATAAGAAATACTATGTTACAAAGTATCTGTACTAAATTGGACAAAATGTGTCCAAAAAAGGACCGTCCCAAAGTGGACAAAATGTCCAAAAAAGGACCGTCCCAAATGGGACAATCCTTTATACTAGTTGTAATATGGCTACTTCTGCGCCGTCTCCTTTTCTTGGTCCTGCTTTTATTATTCTTGTAAATCCTCCTACGTTTTTGTTTGCGTATTTTGGTGCGATTTCATTGAATAGTTTTGCTGGTACGTCAATGTTGTTTCCATTGCTGTCTTTTACTTTGTTTAGTTTTCTCATCATTTTTCTTCTTGCATTTAATCTTGTTGGCATGTCTTTTTGTCTTTTTTCTTTTACTTCTTCTTTTACAACTTTTAAATATTCTTTTCCATTTTTACTTTTTACTAATTCTGTTACTTTGTTTCCTTTTGAGTCAAGTTTTGCTTTTTTTATTGTTACTTCAACTTCTTCAAAGTTGTCTTTTTCTTTGATTGCTAATGATATTAGACTGTCTGCAATAGATTTAACTTCTTTTGCTCTCATGGCTGTTGTTTCTACTTTACCATATACAAGCAAATCTGTTGTTAAATTTTTTAATATTGCTTTTCTAATATCTGTTGTTCTTCCTAGTTTTCTATTTGTTGCCAATTTGTTTCACCCTCCTTCTTTATTTACTCGTCTTCTTTGGCAAAATCTAATCCTAATGAATGTAGTTTTGCTGTTACTTCATCAAAAGATTTCTTACCTAAATTTCTAACCTTCATCATATCTGCTTCTGTTTTGTTGATTAAATCTTCAACAATTGCAATTCCAGCTCTTTTTAAGCAGTTAAATGATCTTACAGATAGTTCTAAATCTTCTATAGACATTTCAAGAACTTTTTCTT
>CANQJY010000080.1 GCA_947624365.1 uncultured Clostridia bacterium | reverse complement strand
GTTTTATATGAAATGGTAACAGGAAAAGTACCTTTTGATGCAGATACACCTGTATCAGTAGCATTAAAACATATGCAAGAAGACCCTGTAGAACCAATTGAAATAAATCCTAATATTCCAGAAGCAATTAATAAAATTATTATGAAATCAATACAAAAAGATCCAATGCTAAGATACCAAACAAGTATGGATTTATTAAATGATTTAAAAGAAGCATTAAAAAATCCAAATGGAGATTTTGTAGAAGATATACCATATGATAAAACAGCTAGAACACAAAAAATAGGAACAGAACAATATGCTAGTAGAAATAATAGAAGAAAAGAACCAGAACAAGGAAAATTCAAACAATGGATTTCAGAACATAAAAAATTAAGTGTATTTTTAGGATTAATTATCTTATTCTTTGTTGCTTTTGGAGGTACAATGGCAGTTTTAAATATTACTAATCCACCAGAAGTTGAAATGCCAAATGTAGTAGGTATGCATAGAGATGAAGCAAAAAAAGCAATAGAAGAGGCAAAACTAGTATATGAAGAAGAAAAAGAAGAGTATAATAAAGATGTAGAACAAGATCATATAATTAGTCAAAATCCATCATATTTTGAAAGGTACCATTCAGTAAAACAAGGTAGTACAGTTAAAGTAGTAGTTAGTTTAGGAACAGAAAAAGCAATTGTACCAAATGTTGAAGGTAAAGAAAGAGAAGAAGCAATAAAAATGATAGAAGAGGCAAAACTAAAAGCAGAAATTATAGAAGAAACTAGTAAAACAATCGAAGAAAATCATGTTATTAGTCAAGAAATAGAACCAGAAACAGAAGTATTAGCAGGGGATACAATTAAAATCCATGTTAGCAAAGGTACAGGAATTAAACAAATTACTATGACAAGTGTTGTTGGAAAGACAGAAGCTAATGCAAAATCAGAATTAGAGGGATTAGGATTTAAAGTAACAATCAATTATGAAGAAAATACATCAAAAGATACTGGAACAGTTTTAAAACAAAGTATTGAAACAGGAAAAGTAGTAGATGAAGGAACAACTGTTACATTAACAGTAAATAAAATAGCAGAATTAAAAACAGCTAAAATCACAGTTAATGTAAAATCATTATTAGGTGGAAAAGTTGAATATGAAGAAACATCTGGTTCAACAGGAGATGGTTCAGATTCAACAAATACAACTAACAAAACTGTAAAAAAAGTAAAAGTAGAAGTTAAAGTAAATGAAGATACTATTTATTCAGAAAAAGTTGATCCAACATCAACAAGCATTAATGCGGGAACAGCTAAAGGAACAGGAGTAGCAAATGTTAAAGTATATATTGATGGTGTTCTAAAAAATCAAGGACAAATTAAGTTTAGTGAATCAAATCCATCTTATACAGCAGAGTAATGAAAGGAATTTGAATGGAGCAAATAGAAGGATATATTCTAAAACATATTTCAAATCAATATATTGTTAAAACAAAACATGGACAATATGAGGCAACAGCAAGGGGGAGATTTAAAAAGGAAGAAATCTCCCCTGTTGTTGGTGATAAAGTATTAATTTTAATAGAAGATGAATTATCAAAAAAAGCGGTGATTGAGCAAATACAGCCAAGAACTATTTTATTGAAGAGACCTAAAATAGCAAATATTACGCAAATGATTTTTGTTATATCTAGCAAAAACCCAAAACCAGATTTATTGTTATTAGATAAACAATTGGCTTTGGCTGAATTTTTACATATAAAAAGTTTTATTGTATTAAATAAAATAGATTTAGATAAAAAGCAAGAGTTAAAAAATATTAAACAAATTTATGAAAATTTAGGATATGATGTAATAAAAACACAAGCAAAGGAAAAAATAGGCATCTCAGAGTTGAAGGATAAACTAAAAGGAAATATTAGTGTGTTTTCTGGAAATTCAGGTGTTGGAAAGTCAACTTTAATTAATGCAATATTTGAAAAAAGTATGACTGAAGAAGGAGAAATTAGCCAAAGAAATCAAAGAGGAAAAAATACTACAACAGCAATTCAATTATATGAGATAGATACAGATACATATATTGCAGATACACCAGGATTTTCAACATTTGATATTTCTGAAATAGTAGCGGACAAGTTAGACACATGTTTTGTAGAATTTCAAAAATATATACCAAAATGTGAATTTATAGGATGTACACATATTAAAGAAGAAAAATGTGGTATAAAACAGGCTGTAGAAGAAGGTAAAATATCAGAAGAAAGATATAACAGATTTTGTAAAATATATGAAGAATTAAAAGAAGGGGAGAAACACAAATGGTAGAAGTTTCATCATCTATATTAAGTGTTCCAAAAGGTGAAGAATCAAAAGTATTTTTAGCTTTAGAAGCAGGAAAAACAGATTATTTCCATATTGATGTAATGGATGGATTGTTTGTTGAAAAAAATACATATAATAAGATGTTAGAGTACAGTGCTTATATAAAAAGAGTTTCTAATTTACCGTTAGATGTTCATTTGATGGTAAATGATGTAGAAAAAGCGATAGATGATTTTAGTGTTTTTGAGCCTAGAGTGATAACATTTCATTACGAAGCATGTAAATCAAAAGAAAAAGTCATGAAATGTATAGAAAAAATAAAAGATTTGCATGCAAAAGTAGGCATCAGCATAAAACCTCATACTGATGTTTCTGAAATTTATGAATTTTTACCATATATTCATGTAATATTAATTATGACAGTTGAACCAGGTGAAAGTGGGCAAACTTTTTTAAGTGAAATGACAAATAAAATTAAAAAATGTAACAAATATATACAACAAAATGATTTAGATGTTGATATAGAGGTAGATGGTGGTATTAACTTAAATACTGCAAATAAAGTTAAAGAAGCAGGAGCTGATATTTTAGTTGCAGGTACAGCAATTTTAAGGGCAGTGAACTATGGTGAAATTATAAAAGAATTAAAGGATATTACTCAATAGTAAGACTACCTTGTCTTAAAACATGAGGAATGCCATCAATAACTTTTACAATAGTAGATGCAAGACCTAATGGACTTTCACCATCATCAATAATGTAATCGACTTTTCCTTCAAAATCTTTAAAAATAGTATGCAAATTAGTGCCACTTGGTTTCCCAGAGATATTAGCACTTGGAGTAGCTATAGGGACATTTGCATATTTAATTAATTTTTGCGTAATCTCATGGTTTGGCATACGAATTCCAACTGTATCTTGATTACTAGTTACAATATCAGGCACTATGTCTTTCTTTTTTAAAATAATAGTAAATGGTCCAGGAAAATATTTTTCCATTAATTTATATTCAACATCTGTAATATCTTTTGCAACTCTATGCACCATATCCATGTCTGAGACTAATAGGCTAATTGGTTTGCTTAATGGTCTTTTTTTTATTTCATACAATTTTCTAACAGCAATTTCATTTAATGCATTTGTTCCAATACCATATACAGTTTCTGTTGGGAATATTACAATACCACCTTGTTTAATAATGTTAGCTGGTATTTTTAAATCTATATTTTTTTCCATATATATTCCTTCTTTCTTTTTTTAATGTATCATAAAAATGAGTTTCGTGCAAATAAAAAGTACAATTCAAATAAGAATTGTACTTAAATATATTAATAGTTTAGTTTATTTAATTACAGCCACAGTCATTATCAAGTGGTTTCATATCATTCATATAGAATTTCTTTTCTGCTAATTTATCTTGAACACCACGAAGCGCTTCACCAAATCTTTGGAAGTGAACAACTTCTCTTTGTCTTAGATAACGAAGTGGATCAAGTACATCAGGATTATCTCTACATAGATTAATTAATTTTTCATATGTTGCTCTGGCTTTTTGTTCTGCTGCAAGGTCTTCTTGTAAATTAGCAATAGGATCACCTTTACATGCAATATATGCTGCTGTAAATGGTACTCCAGCTGCTGATGATGGGTATACATCAACACCATGGTCTGTATAATATGGTGCTAATCCTGCTTTTTCAATTTCTTCAATAGAAGCATCTTTGGTTAATTGGTGTACAATTGTTCCAACCATTTCTAAGTGTGCTAATTCTTCTGTACCGTGATGTTGTCATTAAAAAATTTAAGGTTATTTTACCCGATGCTTTATATAATCCCAATTACATATATAAAGACTGGAATAATAGAGATAATACATTAGTATTGATTAAAACTATAGATGAAAAATTAAACTTA
>CANQJY010000079.1 GCA_947624365.1 uncultured Clostridia bacterium | reverse complement strand
GTATAACTTCTGACATGTCCGACATGTAATCCGGCTCCACTTGGATAAGGAAACTCTACTAAAATATAGTAAGGAGTTTTATTTTTATCTCCAGTTACAGCCTTAAAAGTTTTATTTTTATCCCAATATTCTTGCCATTTTTTTTCAATTTCTAAATGATTGTATGTCATATATTAACCCCCCTTGATTATCTATAATTTTTACAATTATATAACAAAAAATAAAAAAAAGCAATCCCTATTATCTAATAGGGAAGCGGTTTATGCTATATTAAATTTAATGTAGAATAAAGTTCACCTAAAGGTAATTCTTCATTTAAACGTCTAATAGCTTCTGCAAATATAGGTGCAACAGAAAGTACAGTGATTTTATCGATTTTCTTTTCATCTGATAATGGAATGGTATTTGTAATAACAAGTTCTTTGATAGAAGAATTTTTAATTCTTTCAATTGCTGGTCCAGACAATACACCATGTGTACAACCTGCATGGATTTCTTTTGCACCAAATTTTTCTAGAATTTGTACAGTTTCAAGTAATGATCCAGCAGTATCTACTTCATCATCAAAGATAAGAGCATATTTATCTGTAACATCACCAATTACTGTACTAGCAATTGCATGATCATCATTACCAATACGACGTTTATCAATTAATGCAATTGGACATCCAAAATATTCTGAATATTTATAAGCTTTTTTAGAACTTCCAGCATCAGTAGCTACAACAACCATATCTTTTGGAGGAATATTTAACCCTTTAAAATATGATTGTAATGTATATTGTGCGGTTAAACTATCACAATTAATATTAAAATATGCTTGAATAGCAGGATTGTGCAAATCACAAGTTGTAACTCTACTAGCACCAGCAGCTTCAATAATTTGAGCAATTAGTTTTGCAGTAATTGGAACTCGAGGCTGATCTTTTTTATCAGAACGTGAATATATAAAGTATGGTAATATAACATTAATTCTTTTGGCAGAAGCACGTTTTAGTGCATCAATTGCAATTAATAATTCCATAATTCGTTCATTAACAGGTGGCTTAGTCGTTTGAACAATATAAACATCATAGTCACGAACAGTTTCTAATAGTTGAACAAAAGTATTGTCATTTTTAAATTTAAAACAATCCATTTTACCCATTGGTAATTGTAAAATATCGCAAATTTCTTGTGTAAATTTTTCACTTGATGGACACGCAAAAATTTTAATTTTTTTCATAACATCCTCCTATTATTATCATGATTGAATTATAATACACACTAAAGTTTAAGTCAACAATTTGTCGAAAAAAGAAAAAAGATTTTTGAAGCAAGTAATAAATTCCTCTTCCAAAAACAGAAAAAATATGATATAATGCAATAAATTACTAATTAAAGCAAAACAAAAAAGGAGAAAATATGGGCAAAAAATTACTAATAACAGAAAAGCCATCAGTTGCCATGGAATTTGCTAAAGCACTAAAAATTAATGTAAATAGAAAAAACGGGTATATAGAATCAAATGAATGGATTATTACGTGGTGTGTAGGACATTTAGTTACAATGAGCTATCCAGAAAAATATGATGAAAAACTAAAATTTTGGAGACTAGATACATTACCATTCATTCCTAAAGAATGGAAATATGAAGTTATACCAAATGTACAAAATCAGTTTAATATAATAAATCAGTTAATGCATAGAGAAGATATTGAAGAAATATATAATGCAGGAGATTCAGGAAGAGAAGGAGAATATATTCAAAGACTTGTTTTTATGATGGTAAAACCAAATCCTAATATAAAAATAAAACGAGTATGGATTGATTCTCAAACAGAAGAAGAAATTTTAAGAGGTATCAAAGAAGCAAAAGACCTATCAGAATATAACAGTTTATCAGATAGTGCTTATTTGAGAGCTAAAGAAGATTATCTAATAGGAATTAATTTTTCAAGATTATTATCAATTATTTATGGTAGAAAACTAGCACAAAATATACAAGAAGAAAGAGCTTCTATATCAGTAGGAAGAGTAATGACATGTGTATTAGGAATGATTGTATCAAGAGAAAGAGAAATCAGAAATTTTGTTAAAACAAAATATTATAAAATCATAGGAAAATTTGGTGAAGAACAGAATTTATTTGATGCAGAATGGAAAGTAACAGAAAAATCAAATGAATATGAATCACCCAAATTATATAATGAAACAGGATTTAAAAAAGAAAATGATGCAAAAGAATTTATAAATAATTTGGCAGGAAAGAAAGCAAAAATTACAGAACTAAAAAAATCAAAGCAAAAAGAAAATGCACCATTATTATTTAATTTAGCAGAAATCCAAAACGAATGTACCAAGCGATTTAAAATTAAACCAGATGAAACATTAGAAATTATACAAAACTTATATGAAAAAAAATTAGTAACATATCCAAGAACAGATGCAAGAGTGTTATCTACTGCAGTAGCAAAAGAAATAAAGAAAAATTTAAATGGAATTGCTAAAGGTTTTCATGATGAAGAAATACATCAATACATTCAAAAAATGATAGATGAAAAATATTCAACCAATTTAATCAAAACTAAGTACGTAAATGACAGCAAAATTACAGACCATTATGCTATTATTCCAACAGGACAAGGTTACGAAAATTATGAAAAATTGCCTGATTTACAAAAACAGATATATAAAGTAATTGTAAAAAGATTTTTAGCTATTTTTTATCCACCAGCAGAATACAATAAAATACAAGTAACAATAGATGTATATGAAACAGAGGAAAGCGAAAAAATGGAGAGCTTTTTTACAAGTGGCAAAGTATGTATTAAGCAAGGCTTTTTAGAAATATTAAAACAAAATGATAAAACAACACAAAACACAGAAAATAAAAAAGAAGAAAATTTGGAAGCATTAAAAAGTTTGAAAAAAGGACAAGAAATTATTTTACAAAATGCAGAAATAAAAGAAGCAGAAACAACGCCACCATCTAGATACAATTCAGGATCTATAATATTAGCAATGGAAAATGCAGGGAAATTTATAGAGGAAGAAGAACTAAGAGAACAAATAAAAGGCGCAGGAATTGGAACAAGTGCAACAAGAGCAGAAATAATGAAAAAGCTAGAAAAAATAAAGTACATAGAAATAAACACAAAAACACAAATTATTACACCAACAAAAAAAGGTGAGATGATATATGATATTGTTTGGAATTCTATGCCAGATATGTTAAATCCTAAACTAACGGCGAGTTGGGAGAAAGGGCTAGATTTAGTTGCAAAAAAAGAAATCAAGCCAGACGAATTTATGGAAAAGCTAGAAAAATATATACATTCAAAATTTGATAAACTTGTTGTCAAAATGTAGACCATGACCAAATAGGCAAAAGGAGAAAATATGAACACAATTTTAGGAGAGTTAGGCAAATCAAAAAAATTTGTCAAACTTGTTAATCAAATCGAACAAAAAACAAGTCCGATAGGTATATCGGGCTTAACTAGCGTGGGAATGTCACAAATATTAGCAGGTATTCATGAATACACAAAAAAACCAATAGCTATAGTTACATATAATGAAGTACAAGCAAAACAAATTACGGAGAATCTAAAATTATTTACAGACAAAGTAATATTTTTCCCTAAAAAAGAAATAGTTACATATGACTATATCGCGGAAAGCAAAGATTTACCATATGCAAGGATTGATACACTAAGCAAAATAATAGGGAAAAAGCGTCAAATACTAGTTACTACTGTGGAAGCAGTAATGCAAAAATTACCAAGTAAAAATACATTATTTAAAAACACCTTAACATGTAAAGTAGGAGAAGTATATTCATTAGAAAAAATCAAACAAACTCTAGTTAATCTTGGATATACAAGATGTGATTTAATAGAAGGAAGAGGTCAATTCAGTGTAAGAGGTGATATCTTAGATATTTCTATGAATGACACAACAGGTATTAGAATTGAATTTTGGGGAGATGAGGTAGATCCTATTAGAAACTTCAATATTACAAGTCAAAGGTCAATTAATAGCTTAGAACAAGCTGTAATTGAACCAGCACATGAATATATTTTAGAAAAACCAGTTGAAGAAATTTGTAAAAATATAAGGAAGATTATTACAAATGACAAACAAGAAGAAATCATAGAGCAGGATATAGAACAAATTAAAGCAGGGAACTATATTAGCAAAATAGATAAATATTTTGACTGTTTTTATAGTAAACAAGAAACTTTATTAGACTATTTAAATAATCAGTATATTAT
>CANQJY010000078.1 GCA_947624365.1 uncultured Clostridia bacterium | reverse complement strand
TGCTCCAACAACCATTGTGCGATATTTGTACATAAGAAATGTTTTTCCATCTTTTCCAATTCTTTTTTGTGTATAAAAAATTGGTCCTTTATCTTTTACAATTATATTTGCTATATAAACTATCAGTGTTAATGGCAATAATAATATAATTCCTACTATACTACCTAATATATCTATTGCTCTTTTTGTTGCTTTTTTTATTTTATTTGTAGAATTTAACAATGTCTCACCTACTTCTTTTGACACTGACATTGCACTATTATTAGCTGTATACTCTATATCTTCATTTATTATTTTCATAATAATCCCCTACTCGCGATATCCTGTTTTTGTAATAATCCTATTACTTATTGTTTTAACTGTTTCTGAAGGTATATAATCTTCTTCCTCAAATGCTTCTTGATGTAATTGTGTAACATTGCTTTGTAACGTTACTGGTACACCATACCACCTATCTAAAGTAATTCCTTTTGTTTTATATGGCCAACCTATACTATCTGAAATATTGAAGTTTGCTAGGCTTGGTAATAATTGTAATACATCACCAGCAGAAATATTTGTATACACTTTTGGCAATATGTTATCCATAAATGTATTAATTTGTCCTATACTCTTTGTCTTTAGTTTTGCTAGCATTGCTTCAATAACTGTTCTCATTCTTTCTGCTCTTTTGTAGTCTCCTCCTGCTGTATATCTAACTCTAGAATAAGCAACTGCTTGCACACCATTTAGTGTTTGTGGTCCAGTTTTAGTTACTTTTTTGTTTGATAAACCTGTTTGTTTTGCAATTTCATCAATGTATTCTTCATTCATTGTTTTCATCTCTTGTTGTGATTCAATATTTATTGTTATACCACCTAATTCTTCTACCGCTTCTGCTACAGAATTAAAGTTTACAGTAACAAATTCTTTTATATTTAAATCAAAGTTTGTGTTTAGTGTATTAATTGCTAATTGTGCAGATCCATATGAATATGCATGTGTGATTTTATCTAAACCATGACCGTCAATTTGTACATATGTATCTCTGTATACAGATATTAATTTTACATCTTTTGTTTCGTTGTTTATACTTGCAATGATTATACAATCACTTCTATTTCCTTTTTCTAAGTTGTTGCTTCTGCTATCTACTCCAAAAATGGCTATATTTCTGTATTTTGAAAGGCTCTCTGACACCTCATTTGCAATTCCTAAATCTTCTTCATTTATCTCTACTTGTTGCATTTTTCCTAATTTATCACTAACATACCAATATGCACTACCTACAATTGCTATTAATATTATAATTAACACTAGAATAATAATTCCAAAAACTTTTAGTCCCATTGGTTTTTTATTTTTTTTCTTTTTTCTTTTTTTGTTTCCTGTGTCTTTTTTATTATTTCTCTGCATTGCTTTGGGTAATTCATCATCATAGTAATATGCGTGTTTTCCTGCCATGCTTTTTCCTCCATATTTCTATTTTCTTCTTCATTTTATCACTATTTTTTTGAAATGTCTACCCCCTAGAATTAAAAAAAAGAAGAGAAAATCGACCATTTCCTCTTCTTTATTGCTTTATGCTATCTATTGCAACTGCATTTTGTTTTTTTACATAGTATTAAAATTAATGTTAATATGAAAAGTAATCCAAGGATAACTGCTAAAACTATTACTGCTGGTAAAGCTGCTAATATTGATGCACTAACTGCCGCTCCTATAATTAATCCAATAACAACTGCAAAAGATACCAATAAAATAACAGCTACAATCCATAAACAGGTATTCTTTTTATTGCATTTACATCTTTTTTTACAATCATAGTTTGTGTTATCATAACAACATAATAATTGTTCTTGTGGCTCCATTACAAAGTCACCCCCAATATAGTATTTAGAAATACTATATTATATGATATGTCGATTTTTCTTATTTTGTGTCTTGTTGTTTTGAGTTTTCTATCTTTTTTGTTATTGCTTTTAGGGCTTTAGGGCGTTCTAGCATAATAATATGTCCACATCCTTGGCATTTTAATTTAAAATCTACTCCTACTCTTGTAATTTCCCATAATTTACTTCCACAAGGATGTTGCTTTTTTGTTTTAACAATGTCTCCTACTTGGTATTCCATCATTTATTTCTCCATTTCTTCTATTGCCTTTTCAAAACGCTTCTGCATTACATCTTTTCCTAGTATTTGCATTATTTCATACATATCTGGTGTGTTAGTTCTTTTTGTTAATGCAACTCTTAAAACTGTACTAACATCACCAACATGTGCTAGATATTTCCCTGGATTTTCTTTGAATTCTTTTACTTCTTTTGCATATCCCATTTTACTTGACAATTCTTTGATTTTGTCAAACCATGTTTGTTTGTCATCATTTTCATCATAATATTTTGTGATGTATTCATTTAAAATTTTAGAAATTGCTTGTTTTTCTTTTATAACTTGATATGGATATTCTGTTTTATCTTTTTCAAATAATTCTTCATACATATATGAATTAATTTCTTTTACATCTGACCATTTTCCAATATCTTTTCTTGGCTTTTTATTTCCTCTTTCAATTCCTAATACTCTTAGTGAATACTCTTTATTTTTTTTCAATAAATTTGCTAATTCTTCATCATATTTTTCTGCCCAATTTATTGTATTATTATACACTTCTTCAGCTGTCATTTTTGATATTACTGTTTTTGATACATCTAATAATTTTACCATATCAAATAATGCTCCACTTACACTCATTTTGTTTAATTGTAATTCAAATTCTTCTATTGGTTTATCTGGATTTGCTCTTCTCCAATTTTCAAATGTTGAATTTGCAATATTTAATAAGTATTCTGTTACTGCTTCTTTTGGGATACCTTCTTCTGCATAATAACTAACAGCTGCTTCTGGATCTTTACGTTTACTTAATTTACGTTTGTTCCCATTATCATTTTTCATAATTGGTGCAATATGTGCATATTTAGGTGTTTTAAATCCTAATTCTTGGAATAGTTGTAAATGTAATGGCACTGATGATAGCCATTCATCTCCTCTTATTACATGTGTAGTTCTCATTAAATGGTCATCTACTGCATGTGCAAAATGGTATGTTGGTAAGCCATCTGCTTTAATAATTACAATATCTTGATCATTTTCTGGGAATTCTACATTTCCTTTAATAACATCTTTGTGCTTAATTTTTCTATCTTCTCTACCTGGTGATTTAAATCGAACTATCCATTGTTCTCCTGCCTTGATTTTTTCTATCATTTCTTCTACTGTTAACTTTCTACATTTTGCCCATACTCCATAATACCCTGGTCTTATTTTTGCGTTTTCTTGCTTTGTTCTTATTTCTTCTATTTCTTCTGGAGTACAAAAACATGGATATGCTTTTCCTTGTTGAACTAGATATTTTGCATATGCTTGATAAATTTCTTTTCTAATAGATTGTTTGTATGGTCCATATGCTCCTTTTTCTTCGTTCTCAGAAATCATTCCTTCATCTGGCTCAAATCCAAAACTTGTTAATGAATTTACAATTTCACTTACTCCATTTTCTATTTTTCTTTTTTGGTCTGTATCTTCAATCCTAACAAAAAATACTCCTTCTGTTTGATCTGCTATTTTTTTTGCTATTAATCCTTGATATAGTCCTCCAATATGTATAAATCCTGTTGGGCTTGGAGCAATTCTTGTTACAATTGCTCCTTCTTTTAATTTTCTTTCTGGATATTTTTCTTCATAATAACTAATTTCCTTTGCTTCTGGAAACATTAAATCTGCTAAATCTTTGTAATTCATAGTTTATCTCCTTTTTACACTTCCATTATTATCGGTATTATCATTGGATTTCTTTTTGTTTTCATGAAAATATAGTCTCTTAAGTTTTCTCTAACAGTTGATTTTATTGTTCCCCAATCGCGAATTCCTCTTTCCTCACATTTGCTGATTTCATGTCTTACAACAGATTTTACATCATCCATTAGATTTTCTGATTCTCTTACATAAACAAATCCTCTAGATATTACATCTGGTCCTGCAATTACTTCACCTGTTGCTGAATTCATTGTTAAAACAATAATAATTAAACCGTCTTGTGATAAATGTTGTCTATCTCTTAATACAATATTTCCAACATCTCCTACACCTAATCCGTCAACTAAAACTCTTCCACTTGGTACTGTTCCATTAAGTTTTGCTTCTTCTTCATTAATTTCTAATACTCTACCATTTGACATGTATATAATGTTTTTAGCTTCTATTCCCATACTTTCTGCTGTTTCTCCATGAGAAATCAA
>CANQJY010000077.1 GCA_947624365.1 uncultured Clostridia bacterium | reverse complement strand
AAATGTTTACAGCCACAAGAGTTCCAATTCCCGTTAAAATACCTAAAAAGGTCTTTTGCAAAGGCTTTTTTGCACGCACCAGGATTTGTATAAATAGTAAAAATAAAAATGTAACAATAGCTAATATAACACCTGTTAAAGAACTCATCTATATCACCTTTCAAGATATTTAAACATAATTTTTCGAAGTAACATTATAACGTTTTGCCTTTTTTAAAAGATACCGATACCTGGCTATTAAAGACTCACGTTGATAAATAATACTATCAATTAAATCAGGATCCTCTTCCATCTCAAACCACATTTCTGTGCAGGCAATTTGAGAACATACATCGTTTATCTCCTTAAAAAACAAATCTTTGTTAAAATTCTCAATAGAGTTGGAGTCTTCACGTGAGCTAAAAATATTTCTCATACTTTGCATAATAAAATCCTTCCTTTCAATTTTCAGGGAGACCCTACTGTAAAGATTTTAATTAATAATATGATAATATATTAGTCACTTATTCCGGCGAATATACAAGTTTTATGTTTTATATATGTTATTTTATTAGAGTGTGGTATACCTTCTGCATCAGTTCCTATATATTCTAAACCTGCTTCATAATATGCACTTGCAACAAATGAAGCACACCAATTTGTTGATACTCTAGTTACACCTCTTGCTCTACAATAAAATTGACTCTTTCCAACTTGTGCTTTTGCCCAAGCAACAATTTTTTGTGCTGTTTCAGTTGCTGTACCTGCATCTAAGCTATATGTTCTATATTGTTCTAAGGCTTTTTGATTTTTCTCATCAGTATAGAAATTATGTGACAAAGCTTCTCCATTACTATCATTAAATAAGAATATTAAAGTGTTCCACCAAGAACTTGAACCTGAACCATTTTGAGTTGGAGCTGCAAAATACACTGCACCTTGACTTGTATCTCCATTTTCTATAACATTTTTTACAGCAGCTTTTGTAATATCTGATGGGACAGCTTTATCATATGCACCATTTCTTATTGGTTGATATTGATTTGTAGCAAAAACCACATCTTTTACTGTATTTGGAAAATATGGAGATAATACTCTATTTAATATTGAACTAACAACATATTCTTGTTGTTGTTGTGTTCCATTTCCTCTTTCAGCACTTGTTATTTTGCATAAAATTTCAAAATCTTCGTCTGATATATTTATACTTGAATAACTAATTGCCCCATTATTTATAATATTATTTCTTGCCTTAAAGAAATCTATTATTTCGTTTACGTCTATATCTCCATATTTAGTAGTGTTTTGATATTTGTTTAATAAATATCTCATTATTGTTTCATAGTTTTGTGTATTTGCATTTTCTCCTAGTATTTTTAGTAAAACACCATCATTTTCGCATCCATCAATAATTGCTTCATCAGTACATATTTTACCAACATCTATTACTTTGTATTTTACCTTTATACCATTTCTTTCAAATTTATCA
Organism: uncultured Clostridia bacterium; assembly: GCA_947624365.1. Taxonomy (GTDB): domain Bacteria; phylum Bacillota; class Clostridia; order TANB77; family CAG-508; genus CAG-269. The sequence continues at coordinate 2,928 of CANQJY010000077.1, read as the reverse complement.
TTAATTGGTACTTGATTACCATTTTCATCTTTCTTAGTTTCTATTTCTACTTTACCTAACTTATTTTTCCAAAGTCTTAAGAAAGGATGATAATCTATCCATTCTCCATTTTCATTTACCTTTATATCATCTGTTAATGGCTGTCTTGTATCTTTAGGATTATTTTGTTCTACTGTTTGTTCAAAATTATATGAATGTTCTTTTGAATAATCTTCTCTTACCTTGTCTTGTATTTTTTCTGTCTCTTCCATTTCTTCTGTAGATATAGATGCATCTGGATTATTTTCTACCTTTTTATAATTTACATCTTTATTATATAGCCATGTATAAACTTTTTTCATATTTGGTGTCCAAGAATGTGTACCTGATGTAATTTCCTCTGTACCTATATGATCTTTTATACCATATGAATTTTCAGTTTCAATTATTTCTGTCCATTTTGTAATATCTCTACTTGTATTTTCTGAATAATTATCATTTACTGCAATTTCTATGTAACTATCTTTTATTGCTAAATTAGCTACTTCTGTTACCCAATCTGGACTAGAAGATATTTGAGCAAGTGAGAATAAAAATTCCCATGGCATATTATATTGACTTACTAAATTTCTGTAATCAATTGGTTCTGTTGCAACTGTATATGTTACATCTCTTGTATATGATGATTCATCATATTTTTTTTCTGTAGTGTAAGTTCCATCTTTTGATGTATGAGTAGTTGTTACTGAACCATTTACTGCACTACCTTTTATTGTTACTGTTTTATCATATTTTATTATTAATATTTTTGATAAATCTTCTTTAATTATATCATTTCCGTTTTCATCTTGTTCTATTGTTCCTAATGTATAATATGGATAATATTTTTTTAATTTACTCTCTATATCTCCTTCTGTATCAAATTTTTTTTGAGCTAATTCTAGGTGGCTACCTTCTATATCTGCTGTATTTTCAGCTGCATTATTATATTTTCCGGCCCAACTTCCATTTAAACCACTTGCTACATCTTGTGCCTCTTTATAATATTTTAAAAATGTATCAGGGTCTACATATTGCATTTTTGCATTTTCTTCTTGTTTTTCTCTTTTTTCTTCATCTTCTGCTTCTTGATAATCATAACTATACCTTTTAAATGTAATTGCCCCTTGAAGTCCGTCTTCTCCAATTTTAGGTAAAGCTGTTGTTAAATTAGCTTGAATCATTGTTTCAAATAATTTTTCATCTATACCAAAATCTTTTAATTTTAAATTTTTGTTTTCTTCTTGTAGTTTTTTATTAAACTCATCATATTTTGATTTTTTTAAATCTTCATTTATTTCAAAAGCATATTTTCCATTTTCTGTTTCCACAATTTTTACAAAACTTGTCATATCATTTGCTTGTTCTGCTGCTTGTGTTGACACAGAAAAAATATCTGGCATAAGAGAAGTAATAAGCTGAACCACAGCCATTATAATACAAATAAAAAAGGCTCCTAGAAGAATGGGTATTATGTTAGATATAATAGCTATTAATAACGTCCTTTTAGTTTTATTTTTTACTACTGTTTCAGTTTTTTTTACTTGTTTTTCTACTATACCTTGTTGTTCTTGATTATTGTTATCTTCTCCCATTTTTTATCACCTCTATTTCTGCCTTTTCTTTTTATCTATAATGCAATATTTATTGTTTTTCTTTCTCCATATTGATTTTTATTTGTTAATGATAAATATTTTTCGTAGTCTGTTATTATATCTGAAAATTCTACAGCTGTTATTTTTCTATTTGGACTATATATTTTATTAAACCTAATTTTTATTTGTTTAACGGTTTTTGCTGGTATTACAATATTATTTGTTATATTATTATCCTTACTGATTTCATTTGTTTCTTCAATTTGTTCGTCTTCTATTTCATCTTCTAAGTTAATTTCTTCAATATATACATAAGTATTACTCATTTCAGAAGCATAACTTGGGTATTTATTTTCAGATTCTCCTATTAAATATGTTGTATTTTGTTTTTCCTTGCTATCTAAAGCAACTACTTTATCAGTATTATTTGTTACCTCAAAAACATATTGCTCATCATTCATAGTACAATCTCTATATTTTACTTTAATTGTAATTCCATCTTTTTCGGCACTTTTATCTAAATTTTCCCTTGCTACAAAACTAGAAATATTTAATTTTTCCTCATTATTTTCTTTTACAATAGTATAAAAATCTTGAAAAGAATTACTATAACTTACTTTTCCTGTAGCTAGAGGGTCATCTATAATTACGATTCTATATGTATATTGTCCTTGCTTTTCCATCCATGCTTCTTGGTTATACGACTTTACTGATGTAAAAATTGTGTCATAATAATTTTCTTTAAAAGTCTGCAAAGTAGGATATTTTATTTCTTTACAAGAATTAGATAATAAGTTATATGCTTGCTCTATATTTTTACTATTACATGCTTCAAAAAAGCTTTTTATAATATCTGAGTTTTGTTTTTTTACGTTTTCTTCTATTTCAGTGTCTGATATTACTGTTTTATCTTCCTCAAAACTACTTTGAATATCTACAATAGTATTTTTTTGTCCATTATCTTTTTCATTGTTTGTTTTAACTATATAATCTAATAGTTTTATAAAAGCAATAACAAATATAATAATTGCAATAAAAATCCATATTTTTTTTCTATTTTGATTATATAATCTAATTAATTTATGCATATCCTACTCCTTTCGCATATATTTATTAATTATTTTTTTACATCAACTGTACTTAAAGTTTCGCCATTAGGACCATAAATTGTTTTTGTTTCTGTTGTTTTTTCTTTTTTTGGTGCTTCTGGTACATTAGAAGTACTTACTCCTTTTACTTTAGGTGTTTTATTTACTCTTTTTGCTTTTGGCTTTGTTGTTGTATTATTTGATTTTGTCTGTACATTATTTGCTTC
>CANQJY010000076.1 GCA_947624365.1 uncultured Clostridia bacterium | reverse complement strand
ATAATTTCATGTCGATAACTTTTTTTATTGAATTTTAAACCTACAATATCATGGTTTTTCAACTAACGAAATTATTCTAAAGATTGTGCAAATTGGTATAACATATTTACAATAGCAGGTCCTGAAGCTATTAGAATTGCACCTAATACATATGCTATTATTCTATCTTTATATTCTGCTTTTTGTTCTGCACTACCTAATACATACTTAATACCTATAATTACTAAAATAATTACACCAACTACAACTCCAATAATACTTATTACATTTAAAATTTGATTTACCTTACTATTAATTTCTGCATCATCTTCGACACCACCTACTGTGTAAGCATCTGGATTTTCTAATGGATTTTCTAAGTCTGTTCCTTGGTCTCCACCCACTACTGATAGTGTGTATTGAGTTACAGATTCATCTGTTCCCCAATGTGCATCTTGTACTTCTTCTGGTGTTACCTCTTCTCCTTGTTCTGTTAAAAAAGTAAATGTTATTGATGTTGGGATATAGTTATTAAAAAAACTAATATAATATACTGTTCCTGTTTGTAATTTTATTTGGTTATAATCCCAATCATCATTTCCTGTTTCCTTAGATGGTCTTATGTTAGTGTCATCAGTATTTCCAGTAGTTGCTACTCCACAATATTGATCAGATGTCAAAATATCTTTTATTGTTTTTCCACCAATAACTGCATCTGCACTATAAGTTGCTTCTTTATTTATTGTAAAATAAAATGTATTTTTTGAACCATTATTTTTAAAATTATTAGCTGTAAGTGAAGAAGCTGTTCCTGCGTTATTTACTACATTTATCGGATATGGATTTGATTGTGATATTCCTTTATTATCAACCCAATTATTAGAATTATATTCTCTGTTTTCTATTGTAATATTATATGATTCCTTTCTCTTTAATCCTGACCCTAATGCATCTATCCATAAAAATAATCTTTTTTCTGGTTCTACTTTATATATTTTTGTCTTTCCACCATTTTCATCTTTTCTTTCTGTAATTGGCCCATTCATATTTTCTAAATGAAATTTACTATCTTCAAAAGTTATAACTAATTCTCTCTCCTTATTTCCCTTAACTGTTATATAATACGCAGTATTTCCATTTGAGAATATTCCATTTGTATCTATATCTAATAATTTATATGTATTAGTTCCTTCTGTGATAGTTGTATAAAAATTGTTTTGAGCTCCTCCTTTAGGAGTTATCTCTGTTGCTGCATAGGTAGATTGTCCTATTGTTAGTATTAATAAAAATAATATGCTGGCAATAAGTAATTTATACATTTTTTTCATATTACCACGTCCTTTCATAATCTATTTATTTTATGAAAATATCTACTATTGTCTTTATACCTTCATTTTCTTGGTATAAATTTTGTAGCCATCTATGAGTAAATGGTATTATCCATAATATATATGCTATACTGATTATAATTATTATTGTTAATATAATACTTAAAAATCCTTTTAATCTTGCTTTTAGCCAATCTTCTTTTGTTAAATTATAAGTGTTAGGTTGTTTATATTGATAATTATTTGTATTTATATTTTGATTTTGTCTTTCATTATTTGAATTATATTTATTATAACTATTTTGGTTTACTTGCCCGTTTCCTTCATTTACATTACTATAGTTTGTCTGCACATTTTTATACGAATTTTCTACTTGTTCTTTTTCTATATATTTTCTTAATTCTTGCTTTAAAATTTCTATTTCTTGTGTTAATTCTTGATATTTCTCGTCTTCTTCATCTTTTAATGAGGCATCATACTCTTTTTTCTTTTCTTCATCAGATAATATTTCATAAGCTTCATTTATTTTTTTAAATTCTTCTTCCGCCCATGCTTTCTTTTCTTCTTCTTGCATATCTGGATGATATTTTTTTGCAAGTACTCTGTAGGCTTTTTCTATTATTTCTGGTGATGCATTTTTACTTACTTCTAATCTTTCATAATAATTTTCCATAGCTTACCTCTTATATATATTTTACTACATTTTGTCGAATTTGTAAAGAAAAAGCGTATTTTTCAATACGCTTTTTCTCTAGGTAATTGGTAGGTCTGCCAAGTCCCTACATCTCTTTAACCTTTTTAAGGTGCGTGGAAGGCAAAATCGTCCACCTCAATTCCTATATTTATATTGTAATTAAATTATACAATATTTATTCCTATTTGTCTACACTTTTATGTATTCTTTCATTTGATTAAATTTTGCTTCTCCTATTCCTGATACATTTTTTATTTCTTCTATTGTTTTAAATTTTCCATTTTCATTTCTATATGTAATTATTTTTTGAGCAGTTGATTCACCAATTCCTGGTATGTCTTCTAGTTGTTCTTGTGTTGCTGTATTTATATTTATTACTTTTTCTTGATTTGCTTGTATATTACTTACACTTCCGCTTTCACTATCTGTTATATATGTAGTTTGGTTTTGGTCTTCTTCCTTAGATGGAATATAAATTTTCTGCCCATCTTCTAGTTTATACGCAAGATTTATATTTTTTGTACTTGCATTTTCCTTTAATCCACCTGCTTTTTCTATTGCGTCTGCAATTCTTGAGCCTTCTTTTAATTTTATAATTCCTTCTTTTTGAACTTGTCCTGCAATATCTATAATAATTTCTTCATCATCTTCTTTTTCTTCATTATTTTTCTCAGTTTCTTCTTGGATTTCATTTGTTTCTTCTGTAGATGAAAATATTTCTTCATTTGTTTTTTGAAAACAGGTATAACAATAATATATAATTACTCCTACCATAAATAACAATACTATTGCTATTATTATTTTTTGTTTTTTTTCTAAATTTGGCATAATTTTTCCTCCTTTTATTATTTAATTTTTTTGCCTATTGATTTTTTTTATTTTTTTATATATATTATTAATAAATTAATTTTGGAAAGGATTTTTTTGAAATGAAAAAGAATAAAATTTTTATAACTATTTTTTCTATTTTTATTTTTTGCTTTTTACCTATATTTTCTTATGCAGAAAATGAAAATTTAGATATTCAAGATAATAATATTTCTGTACTTTCACCTGTAGCATTACTTATGGATGCAAAAACAGGAAAAGTTTTGTATGAAAAAAATGGTTATGAACAAAAGTACCCAGCTAGTACTACAAAGCTTATGACAGCTATTTTAACTGTTGAAAATTGCGAATTAACAGATATTGCTAAAGTAAGCTATAATGCAGTTTTTTCTGTTCCATATGATTATACAAATGCTGCACTACAAGTTGATGAAGAATTAACTATTGAAGAATTATTAAATGTACTTTTAATACCTTCTGCAAATGATGCTGGTTTTGTTTTAGCAGAACATATTGCTGGTTCTACTGAAAGTTTTGCTAGCATGATGAATACAAAAGCTACAGAAATTGGATGTAAAAATACACATTTTTCAAATCCAAGTGGAATCCATTCAGATGACCATTATTCTACAGCTTATGATTTAGCTTTAATTGGAAGGTATGCTATGCAATATGAAGAAATTAGAAATACTGTAACTAAAACATCTTATAGGTTACCTGCAACTGCGAAATATGATCGTGATGATAGATATTTTGTAACAACAAATTCTATGATACGTCCAACTTATAAAAATTATTATGATGAAAGAGTAACAGGACTTAAAACAGGTTATACAGAACATGCTTTAGATTGTATTGTTGCTACTGCAAAACAAGATGATTTAGAACTTATTTGTGTTATTTTGGAAGCTGGTTATGAGCCAAATGGTCTAAGACAAAAATATTTAGATTGTCACACTTTATTTGATTATGGTTTTGAAAATTATACAATGTCAAATATCGTAAACCAGAATGATATATGTGAAAATATTAAAATAAATGGAGCAACATCAGATACAAAAAATTTAAACTTGATTTATAAAGATTCTATTTTAGCATTTACTAAAAATAATTTTGATATTAAAAGTGTAGAACCAACAATTACTTTAAAAGAAAATCTAAAAGCACCAATTTTAGCTGGTGAAACAATTGGAAAAGTAGAATACACAATAAATGATACAGTTTATTCTACAGATTTACTTGCACAAACAGAAGTAAAGGCATTCCCTTTATTAGAAATTAGTGTAAAAACTGGTGCTATCATAATTTTGATTTTTATTGTTTTGGAATTAATAAGATTAACAAGACCTAAAAAGAGAAAAAAGAAAGCAAGACATTAGTAAAATAAAAATTGGAAATTGAAATCTAGATGTCATAAGTTAGATATCAAAAGTGATAAACTAAACATTTAATAAACTTTTTTAAAACAAAGGTTTATAATTTAAAAAATAATGATAAACTTCGTCGCTTACTCAATTTACGCATAAATTCTAAGAAAAATTTTTCAGCGCCCTCACAAGCGTGTGAGAT
>CANQJY010000075.1 GCA_947624365.1 uncultured Clostridia bacterium | reverse complement strand
AGTAATTTAGATGCTAGTAAAGTATTAGATCCAACAATATTAGTAGTACATGATATAGATATATTTTATATTATAAATGAATTAAAAAATGCAGGAGCAGAAGCAATTTCAGTAAATGATCAAAGAATTGTTTCAACAACTGCTATAGAATGCGGAGGAAATATTATAACTGTTAATGGAGAAAAAATTGGATCACCATTTATTATAAAAGCAATAGGATTGCCAGAAAACCTTGCAAATTTACAAAGAGCAGGAGGATATTTAGAAAGGATGCAAGAAGAAAGTTTAACAGCAGATTTTAAAAAATCAAACCATGTAACAATACCCAAATATTCAGGAATTATAAACTATAAATATGCTAAAAGTGTAGAAAAATAGAAAGGGGTAAAACAGAATATGAAAAACATCAAAAAAGGCAAGATTATATTAACAATTGTTATCGGAATTGCCTGTTTAGTACTAGCAACAGTTATGTTTATGCAATTTAAAATTGTAAATCAAGCAGATATTAATGAATTAGAAGTAATGCGTGAAGAAGAATTACGTACTGAATTAGCTAATTGGAAAGCAAATTATCAAGAAGCAGAATTACAATATGAACAAAAAGCACAAACACTAGAAGAATATAATAAAAGAGAAGCTTCAGATAGTGAAACAGCAGAATTAGTAGAGAAAGAATTAACAGAAGTAAATCTTCTTTTGGGTAAAACAGATGTAGAAGGACCTGGAATTGTTATTACATTAAAAGAGAATGAAGATGCAGAAGCTGCAATTACAGCAGATAATCTAAACATGATTGTAAATAGTTTAAAAGAAGCAGGAGCAGAAGCAATTTCTATTAATGGAGAAAGAATTGTAAATATGTCAGATATAGTATTAATAAGTAATTCTATAATACGTGTTAATCAACAAAGAGTATTTGCACCATATATTATTAAAGCAATTGGAAATCAAACATATTTAGAAAGTGCTTTACTTGGAAATGGTGGAGAAGCAGACAAATTGATAAAAATAGGTCATGATGTAAATATAGAAAAGTATAATAAAGTAGAGATTTCAAGTTATAATAAAGAATTAACAACAAAATACATTGAATAGGGAAAGGAGAAAATAAAATGGTTTTAATAGCAATTATTATAGGATGTTTATTAGGAGCCATAATTGGAATGAATGCTCCAACAATTTCTTATACATATTCAAGTTATTTGGCTATTGCAATTGTTGCAGCACTAGATTCTGTGTTTGGAGGAATTGCATCTGTAATTAATAGAAAATTTGATATAAAGATTTTTGTATCAGGATTTTTTGGAAATGCCATCTTAGCAATTTTATTAACAATATTAGGAGAAAAATTAAATGTTGATATTTACTTAGCGGCAATTGTTGTATTTGTTTGGAGAATGTTTATGAATTTAGGAACAATCAGAAGATATTATGTAGAAAAATGGACAAGTAAAGTAAAACAAATGAGAGAACAAAAAAATAATGAAAAACAAAATACAGAAGAAAATGAAGTATAGAACAATAAAGATAAGAAAAAAAGAATTGTTATATTAAAAATATTATTAAATAGGAATAATGCAACTTAATTTTGTTCTTCTTTTGTCATCCCCATAATTTTAGTTATTGCAAACATTATAATAATATATATAATTTTAATTTTTAAATATTTTCTTGAATTTATGTAGAAAAAAGGGGGAATAATATATGAAAAATTTCGAAAAAATCGTTAACACAAGTGCGACTATTCAAAGAATGGGCGAAATTAATGAACAAGAAAAAGAAATAAAAAATTCTAATCTCACAGATGAACAAAAAACGAGAGCATTAATTTCAGAAAAAAAAATGATAAAAACTACAATAATATTTGTTTTAATAGTTTGTTTATTTATGGGTATATCAATGATTTATGGACTTGAGAAAGGTACAGATGAAGGATTATTAATTTCAGGTATTGGATTTATTGTTTCTGTAGTAGTTTTGATTATATATGCGCTTTCTATAAAAAAATTGTTTCCAGATTGGGCAAAATATTATAATTTAGTGGATAAAGGTTTTGATCGGGTTAACAGCTGAACAAATTAATCAACTCAGTCCCAATAAATTAGAAGAAGACTTAGTTAAGAGTTATAAGAAAAAAAATCTAAAATGTGGGTTAATGTTTCTGCTTTTTTTAGCTATTGAATTTTCAATAATTTTAAAATTAGGTATACCTATAACTTCTCCAATTACCATAATATTAACTCTAGTAATTACTATAATTTGGTATATAAAACAAGATACTTATACTGTTGAAATTCATAGAATAGAATCTGGATATTATAAGAAAGATTTTGGCTTTATTTGTTCAAAATGCAAAACAGAGGTTAAAATAAAATTTGAGGATATAGAGAAGTATAATAATCTTCCAAGAGATGAAAACGGAATTAGAGTAATGAATTGTCCTAATTGTAATACTCCTGTTCCATTTTGTGATTTTGATATTATTTTAAAAGAATATCAAAATTATAAAAAAGCAATAAAATAAGTAGATTTAGTAAAAGGGACTGTAAAAAAGTCCCTTTTTTATAAAAAAACGCGCAAAATGTTGAAAAATAAGGCAACAAGAATATATTACAATATGGTTACAAAAATATTACAAAAATATAACAAATTCTATTGACTTTTTAAAAAAAATGTAATATAAATACTCTATAAATGAATTAAAATTATTGGAGGAATTAACTTGGCAATCGGTGATATTATAGTTGGTGTAGACATTGGGACAACCAAGGTTGCTGCTGTTGTAGGAGAAGTCAACAACTTTGGGCAAATCGAAATTATCAGTAATACCTCATATAGATGTAGCGGATTACAAAAAGGTAAGATTATCAATGAAGATGAGATTGCGCTCAGTCTATCCAAAACAATTAAAGATGCTGAAGAAGAAACAAATTTAGAAATAAATTCTGCATATGTAACCATACCAGGAAAATATGTTACCATTGTTCAAAACAGTGTAACAAAGGATGTAAAAGATAAATATTCTGGAATATCAATAAAAGATGTTCAAAATGCCATTATACAAGTAAAAGATATTGAAATTCCAGATGGTCAAACATTAATTGATATTGTACCAGGTAAAATTACATTGGAAAATGGAACAGTTGTAGCAGACCCAGTAGGAAATTTAAGTAGTAGTTTTACGATTGAAGCACAAGTCATTTTAGCAGAAAAAGACTATATTAGGCAACTGACATCTATTTTCAAAAAATCAGGGTTAGAAATTGATGGTATTGTACCAATAACTTTAGCAGAAAGAAATCTCATTCTAGATAAAAATGAAATGAATGATAATGTTATGCTATTGGACATAGGAGCAGGAAATACTGATATAGGTGTGTTTGATGGAAATACATTTATTTATACAGACTCAATACCAATTGGAGGAAATAATATTACAAGTGATATTGCATTAGTATTAAATATCAGTGAAGAAGAAGCAGATAAATTAAAAAGACAGTATGGATTAGCATTAAGATCTATGATTGATAATGATAATGATATTATACTAAACACTTGTAAAGACAATAATAAAAATAAAATCATAAAAAGCTCTGAATTAATTGAAATTATCGAAGCAAGGATAGAAGAAATATTCTCAATTATAAATAAGAAAATAACCAATCAAGGAATTAAATCAAAAATAAATAATGTTATTTTAACAGGACAAGGAATAATAAATATAAACAAAAGTGATGTAGCGGGAAAAATCACACTAAACATACCTGTTAAAATTTCTACAGGAAGGCTAATTAGTACAATTAGACCAACATATAGGACAAGTTATTCACTCGTTAGATATATAGCTGCAAGACCATTTACCAAAAACGTATCAAGTAATGTAGACACAAAATCAAATGAAAACATTTTTAAAAACATTATGGAAAAAATTAAAGAATTTTTCTACTCATGATAAAAGTAAAGAAATTAATTTTAAAATATAATTAAAGGGAGGAAAAGCAAAATGATGGAATATGAGGATAACAACATAACAATGATGGATGGAACTGCAACCATAAAAGTAATAGGAGTAGGTGGAGCTGGAAACAATGCTGTTAATAGAATGATAGAATCAGGAATTAAAGGAGTAGATTTTATTGCGGTAAATACAGATAGACAAGCACTACAACAATCAAAAGCAGGAACTAAAATTCAAATAGGTGAAAAAATAACAAGAGGTTTAGGTGCTGGAGCAAACCCAGATATTGGTGCACAATCAGCAGAAGAAAGTAAAGCAGAAATAGCAGAAGTATTAAGAGGAGCTGACATGGTATTTGTTACATCAGGAATGGGTGGTGGAACAGGAACAGGAGCAGCACCAATAGTAGCAGCAACTGCTAAAGAAATGGGAATTTTAACAATAGGTGTTGTTACAAAACCATTTACATTTGAAG
>CANQJY010000074.1 GCA_947624365.1 uncultured Clostridia bacterium | reverse complement strand
CAAAAAATTCTAATAAAGTGCTAGAAATAACTAGAATTGCTATTACAATAATATTAGCATAACTAGGAATTTCAGATAAATATACATCAGTGTAAAATAATATACATGCAATTCCAAGTAAAATACTATTAAATGGACTAAATAGACTATGAAAAAAGTAATTATACCATTTTTTAGGTTTTGCTTGTTTTACTTCATTAAGCCCATATTGATGTATCAAATTATTTGCTTCATCTGTTGTTAAACCAGTTTCACGAACATGAAAAGTTTTTAAAAATTCTTCCTTTTTAAGGAAACTCTGTTTTCCATATAATTTTTCGATATTTACTTCTTCCTTCTGATTGGACATTAAAAATCATCTCCTCATTTGTTTTTTTTATTATACCACAAAAATAATAAATTTAGGCAATTATTTGAAAAGAAATAAAAAATATGATATACTATCAATGTTCATAATAGAACACAGGAGGGAAAAATGGGTTTTTTTGATAAATTAAAAAGTGGTTTAAATAAAACCAAAGAATCATTTAATGACAAAATAAACACAGTATTTAGCACTTTTAGAAAAGTAGATGAAGATTTTTTAGATGAATTAGAAGAAGTTCTTATTTTATCTGATATTGGAATTGAAACATCTACTAAAATTATATCTGCATTAAGAGATAGAATGAAAAAGGAAAAAATTCAAGAGGCAGAGGAAGTAAAAACAGTTTTAAGAGAAGAAATGAAAAAAATATTAGATGTAACAGATATAGGATTACATTTAGATACAAAACCATCTGTTATTTTAGTAATTGGTGTTAATGGTGTTGGAAAAACAACATCAATAGGAAAAATAGCTAATCGACTTGCCAAAGACGGTAAAAAAATTGTTGTTGCAGCAGCAGATACATTTCGTGCAGCAGCAGTAGAACAATTAGAAATATGGGCAAATCGAGCAGGAGCATCAATTGTTAAAAGGGAAGAAGGAGTTGATCCTGCATCTGTTGTTTATGATGCAATAAAACAAACTAAAGAAACAAATGCAGATGTTTTAATTGTTGATACTGCTGGTAGATTACACAATAAAAAATATTTAATGGATGAATTAAATAAAATTCAAAAAGTAATAAATAAGGAAATGCCAGAATCAGATAAGGAAGTATTACTTGTTATAGATGGAGCAACAGGGCAAAATGCTATTGCACAAGTACAAGCTTTTAAAAAAGAAGCAGATATTACAGGAATTATATTAACAAAATTAGACGGAACTGCCAAAGGTGGGGCAGTAATTGGAATTGTTGAACAAAATCAAATTCCAATTAAGTTCATAGGAATTGGGGAACAAATTGATGATATGGAAATCTTTAATTCAGATGATTTTGTTAAAGCTATTATATAGTCGAAAGGAAGTGAAGGGATGTCTGAAAAATTTACGAATAAAAAAGTAAGAACAATTTGTGTTATTGCATTTATCTTTCTTTTTTCTATTTTAAGTTATATTTTTTTAAGAGGAAGTTATTTAGAATATAAGGAATTAGGAGAGGTATATGTAAAAGAATTTTTTATAAACAGCAAAATAAAATATAGTCTAATGTTTATTATATTTTTATTAGTATATGTTATTATATATTTTACTAATAGAGGAATAAAAAAAGGCTTAAAAGAATTTTTTGACAAAGAAAAAAAAGAAATGCCAAAATTACTAAATAAATCTATTGCTCTAATAATTTCACTTATTGCAAGCGTTATTTTGGCAAATAGTATAACACAAAAAATCATATTATTTATAAGTCAAGCGTCATTTGGAAAAACAGAACCAATATTCCACTTAGACATAGGATATTACATTTTCCAAAAACCACTAATTGAAGACTGTATACATTATCTATTTTTATTAATTGTTGGATTAACTATATATATGGGATTATATTACATTATTGCATTTAATAAATATTTTGATGGAATTGACGGAAAAATGCTAAGAGAAAGCCTTTTTATGAAAAAATTATGTAGAAATGTTGTAATAATAGCTATTCTATTAGGACTAGGAACTATATTAAATACCCAAAATATTCTATTTGGGAACATAACAACAATTGAAAATTCAGCAACAACAAGATTTGATGGAGTTAGCAATAATTTAGAATTAACAGGTGCTAGTTATACAAATGTAACAATCAAAAGATGGGGATATACAATTTTTGCATTTGTAATAGCTATATCAATTATTATGGCAGTAAAATATTTTAAACAACAAAATACTGCTAAAGTTATGAGGAGTTTATTTGCTATACCAATTTATTTAGTAGGATTATTTATTATTATGTTAGCTTTTGATTTAATATTTGTGAATTCAAATAAACTTGATAAAGAAAAAATATATATTGCAAATAATATTGAAAGCACCAAAAATGCATATGGAATTGACATATCAGAGACAAACTTGGAATATACAGGAACAATCACAGATATAGAAGTAAATCGTAATAAAAATCTAATAGAAAATATACCATTAGTAAAAGAAGATGTTGTTCTTACAACATTAGAAGAAAAACAAACTGGTACGGGATATTATACATACAGAAATGCTAATTTAGCTATGTATAAAATCGAGGATATTAATCAACTTGTTTATATATCACCACGCGAAATTGTTAATTCAGGAAGAACATATGGAAATAAAACTTATGAATATACACATGGCATAGGGCAAATTGTAACATCTAGTACAACTGTAACAGAAAATGGAGAGATTACATATTTACAAAAAGAAATACAGGGAAAAGATGATAAATTAGGAACTCAAGAGCAAAGAATTTATTTTGGACTAGAAACAGATGATTTAGTTGCAACAAATGCAAAAAATAAAAAAGAATATGATTATACAGATACAAGTGGAAATGAATATACTTATAACTATAATGGAAAAGCTGGATTAAAATTAAACTATCTAGATAGACTTATATTAGCAATTACAAATGGAGATATGAATTTAGCATTCTCAGGTGAAATAACAGAAGAAAGTAAAATACTTATGAATCGTAATATTATAAAAAGAGCTGAAAAAGCAATGCCATATTTATTATATGATGAAGAGCCATACACTATTGTAACAGATGAAGGGAAAATTGTATGGGTAGTAGATGCTTCTAGTAGTTATCCATATTCTCAATATACAACTATTGAATATAATAATAAGAAACACAAAATTAATTATATAAGAAATTCAGTAAAAGTTTTAATTGATGCATTTGATGGAACAATCACATATTATATTACTGACAAAACAGATCCAATTATTATGGCATATAATACAGTATATGATGGATTATTTAATGAAGAAATACCAGCAGATATTGCAGAACATTTAACATATCCAAAATATTTATATAAAGTACAAGCAGAAGTTATAAAAGCATATCATAATGCAAAACCAGATATTTTATATAGAGCAGATGACATATGGGATTTTGCAAAATATAATACAGCAAAAGTAACTCAATCAAATAGAGGAATTTTAGAGCCATATTATACTATGGTAAATATAGATGATAAAGAAAAGGTAGGATTAATACAGATATATACACCAAATGAAAAGCAAAATGTCATTTCATATTTAATTGGAACATCAGATAATGGTAAAAACCGTTTACAAATATATAAATTTTCAGAAGATAGTAATGTTGTAGGACCGATGCAACTAGAAGAACAAATTGAACAAGATGAAGCAATATCAAAAGAAATAGAAACCTTAAACACAACAGGAACAAGAGTAACAAAGAATATGATAGTTTTACCATTAGAAAATACTATATTATATGTAGAACCAATATATCAAATAAGATTAAATGAATCTCAAATTCCACTACTTAAAAAGATAGTAGTTTCATCTGGAAATAAAGTAGCAATAGGAGATAATTTAGAAGAAGCACTATCTAATCTATTATCTACATATGCAGTTGACATTGAAATTGAAAATACTGAGGATATTGAAAGTTTAATTGAATCTATTATTAAAGCAAATAATAATTTAATTGAATCTAATAAAAATGATGACTGGGAAATGGTAGGAAAAGATATACAGAGATTACAAGATTTAATAAAATCTTTGGAAACATTAAAAGCAGAACAAGATAAAGAAAAAGAGCAAGATAATAATGCAATTTATGATAATACTGTTAATGAAAATAATTTTGTTAATGAATTGACATAAAAATACAAAGATAGTATAATATAAAAGACACTATATCAACTTTTCCAATAATTTTAAATCATAAAGGAGGATAGTATTATGAGAAAGAATATAGTGACTATACTAGAAGTATGTGGGCAAATTATGAATAATGCTATTAAAAAGGGGGTTACAATTAAAGAGTTTCAATTCTATAAGGAGAACTTTTTGAATCCGGATTACACATATAAAGGAATTCGGATCATAGTAGAACCTCCTCATGAAGAAAGGGATGTACCCTTAATAGG
>CANQJY010000073.1 GCA_947624365.1 uncultured Clostridia bacterium | reverse complement strand
TTTATAATATGGAACTTTATCAAATGTAATAAATATTTGAAAATAAGGTATATTGTTTGCTCTTATATTTGTTGTCTCTCCTAACATATTTTCAAAATAATTGTTACTATTTTGTAAATAATTTCTCATAACGAATTTTATTGCATATCCAGCGATAGGCTTACCTTTATATTTTACAGTGATATCAGCTTTTTTTCGATAATATCTACCATTTATATAACTTTCTTTATCATTTCCATATCCTTGTGAGTGAATTGTAAAATCATCACCTAATTTTTCTTTTAGATCTAGTGCTATGTTTCCATGTAATGTTTTTAATTTAGCTGTACTTCTTGAAGTACCGACTAATAGATATGTTAAAAATGATTCTCTTATTACATCTAAAAAATCTGTATTTGTTAACATTTGAGTGCTCCTTCCTAATTTATAATCTAAATAAAACTTTACATCTTTTGATGAAAATGTATAATATCCACCACTTTTATATTTTCCTAATAAAGAAATATAATCTCCAAATTCTTTATCAAGTAATGCCTGCTTTATTTTTTTCTTTGGGATTTCATCACTTATAATATATAATCCACCATATACACCTTGACCTTTTCCAACATCAATAATTTTTAAGTCACCTGAATTTTTAATTAAAGTATTGATTGCAATTTTTTCTTTATAAGTATCGTTTATTCCTTGCGTGCGACCGTAAGCAAACCAAGGTGAAGTATCTTTATTTTCTATACTTCTTTTGTCTAATTCTGATTTTTTTGAAGTCAAATAATCATATAACTGTTTATCTTTTTTTAATTCATTTTCTTTTATCAATTTAGATTTTCTATTATACGGATAAATTGCCTTTCCCCATTTTCCTTTTGATGCTTTTAAAATAGGAATAATGCGCTTAGAATCAAAGTCAAAATCATCAATAAAAATTTTATCTGCTAGTGTTGCATATCCATTTTTAATTAAAACATTAGCTCTTTTTGTATTGTAAATTATTTTTTTTAATAAATTTAATTTCTCTTCTTTAGCAAAATAAAAATTATTATTTATATAATAATCAGTTATATTTATTGATTCTACGAAATATGGTTTTAATTTTTTTTCATTAAATTCGTAATAATCAACATGCTCAAATTTTTCTGATTTATTTAATGTGACTATTGTTGTATATGTAATAGCCTCAAATGGTTGAAAATGTTTTAAGTCACATAAACATTCTAATAACTGATTATCAACAATATAATTTCTCATTACAGTTCCTGCAATACTTGTAAAAAATGATGATGGTGTAATGTAAGTTAAGATTCCTGTGTCATTTAACATTTGAATTCCAATTTCATAAAACACTATATATAAGTCAGTCATACCAGCATTGCCAAACATAAAACTTTTTACTGATGAAAAATTTTCATTTAAATTATGTACTCTTACATATGGCGGGTTGCCAACAACAAAATCCATTTTCTTGTTAAATTTATTGCATTTTAGTGCGTCTCCATTTACAAAATCCCAGTTTATTGTTTCTTTTATGCCATACATTGCAGCTACCTTGTTACATCTCTCAATACATGTATCTAATTCTTCTTTTTCAATTTCTATTGCATGAATATATGTTTCAAGTTCTTGTTTTAATTGCTTTAAATCACTTGCATTTTTTAAAAAATCTTTACAATATCTATCAACGATATGTATCATAAATTGTCCATCTCCGCAGCTATTGTCAATAACATTTTTTTTATTTATATTTCCTAATACATATTTTCCTTGATCAAGTATATCTTCAACAAGATAATCAGGTGTAAAGATTTTTCCTCTATGTTTTATTTTTATAAATTCTTCAGTTGGATTATTTTTTTTATATATTTTTGTTTTTTTCATTATATCCCCCTATTATTATTTTTGTGAATTTATCAATTTTCTTTTGCTTTTATAATAAATTTGTTTTATTATATCATAAAAATAAAAAAATGTCATTTTTAGACAAAATTTATAATAATATTTTTTATAAACTTTTTTAAGTTTTCTTCTTTGTTTTAAGTTTATCATATCTTTAATTTATGTTAAATTTAATCATTTCTAATAAAGTACAGTGTTTTCTATATAATAAAACCACACCTAAGTGTGGTCTTATTATATATTAATCTTTTTTATTGTTTTCTATATCTTCTTTTATCTTTTTATCTACTAGTTTCATTTTGATAAATAAGATTGTAGCAATAACCATTATAATACTAATTGATGTAATTATATACGCATCAAACCCTAAGTTAGGGATTCTTTTGTTTGCTGATGATACAGAAGTTGTAAGTTTATCTGTACTATTATTCTTTTTACTTGTAGTTGTGCTTGTATTTGTTTTTTTACTGCTTGTGTTAGTATCTTTATTTTCGTTGCTTGTATTATTTTGGCTATTTGAATTGCTATTATTTTTATTATCAGAATTTGTATTATTATTGTTATTATTATTGTTGTTGTTATTATTATTATCTGTTTGAGTTGTTGTTATATTAACTGATGTTTGAACATCATTAATTTTTTTAGTAGCATTACTACCTGAACCACCAGCTGCAAGTTCTATATTAGATATTTTACTTACAACATTGTTACCTTGTGTTTTAGCTTTAAATTTAATTGTACATAGATTTTCGCCAGTAGATGGAACATCATTATCATTTCTGTCTGCTATTAGTTTTCCATTGTCTTCATTAAAATAAGGTGCTGTCCATTTTCCTGCTCCTGAACATGAAACATAAGTTAATTTGTCTTTGTCATATTCTAATACTGCACTATATCCAATAATTCCGTTATCTGATTGCAAGTTATCTAATCTTAAAGTTACTACAATTTCTTCTCCTACTTTGTAACTTGTTTTAGATGCTGATAATTTACAACTTCCTGATGTAATTGCAGCAAAAGTATTTACTGTTAAAATACTAATTGTTATTATTATTATACTTAATATTGTTAAAATTTTATTCTTCATAATTAATCTCCTATCTATTATTTAAAGTCAGAAAATAAATCTGGAATTTTTTCAATGAAAGCTAATTTAATTCTTGCTATATCGTTTACTGTAATTCCTTCATTATCGTCAGTTTCAAGTGCTTCTAAATAAGCTCCTGCTAATATTTCTTTATCAATAAAATGCAATTTTCCTGTTGCCACGTCATTTACTGTTAATCTACCATCTCCGTCTGTATCTCCTTTAACAGCTAATGTCCATATTTTGGTTCCAACTGTTATAGTATCACCTGTTGAAACATTAGTTTTTGTATCTGTTACAATAGTAGAAGAATGAGTATTATTTGAATTAGTAGAACCTTCTACAGTTGAGTGATACTTTGGAGTTTGTGAACAATTTAATAATTCATCTAATTGCTCAAATGTTGTATTAAGAGGAATATTAATAATATTAGTATTCTCTTTTATAGTAACATGTTTACTTCCTGCACTTTCGCTTAGTGTAAGAGTTTCGTCTATTATTTTTGCTATATCAACAGTTTTTGAAACATCAGTAATTATTACATTTTTATCTTCTGAGTCATTTGCTTTTGCTATTAAATTTTGTAATGAAATAGTTGTAGCTCTAGTTAATTGTTCCGATAAATCTATACTTTCTTTTACTTTAAATTTTATAGTAAGCATGTCTCCTGTCGCATTTTTAACTAAATCATTATTTATTGTATTAGATGTAAAGGTTTTACTTGCTTTATCATAACTATATTTCCATACATCAAATTGTCCAGTTAAAGTTTCTTGATCTGTATCTAGTTCTAATAAATCTTCATCATAGTTTAAAGTTCCGCTTATTGTATTTATTCCTTCTCCAATATTAGATACTTCTGATACAGAAAATGTAACTTCAAATTTATCTCCTGGATGTAAATTTTGAACTGCAGATTTTATTGTATCTCCATCAACAGTAATGTTTTGGTAAGCACTTGATGTTAAAGTAATTGATGCATTATTTACAATTGGTTGTGTTACAAGTGTAGCACCCTCTTCTGATTCTTTTTCATGGACACTTTCTGCTGCAAATGCCACTTTAACTATTGTAGAATCTTCTACAAGATCGTCATAGCTTACATCTAAAATATACTCTTTCAAATCGTTACCAAAATCGCTTATAATTTTGTCTCCAACCATTATTTCATCAATTTCATATCCTTTATCTGCGGTAATTTTAAATTGTTTATTTTCTGTGTTTTTATTTAATATATTAACTGTTTCTGCTGCTTTATTAGTTGCTGTATCTGTAACACTACCACCTTCTGTAAGATTTAATACAACTGATTTATCAGTATTTTTCTTATCTTCTTCTGTCTCAGTTACAGCAGCAATTGTAAATGGGCTGAAACTGTGTACTTCTATTATTAAACCTAGTTTTGTTATTGTACAAGGTATTTCTTCTACACCTATAATTTCACCTTGTTCATTCTTTTTATAGTGATATGCCTTAAATGTTACTCCTTCATCATC
>CANQJY010000072.1 GCA_947624365.1 uncultured Clostridia bacterium | reverse complement strand
TGCATATGGATTAAGTAAAAAAATTAGTATTAATAATTTAAAAAATATAATAAAAACAATCAAAGGATTTAAACAGGCAGAAAATATAATTAAAGATTTTAAGCCAGACATTGTAATTGGAACTGGTGGATACATATGTGGAGCGACAATTTCAGAGGCAGCAAAATTACAAATACCAACAATAATACATGAAAGCAATGCATTTCCAGGAAGAGCGGTAAAAATGTTAGCCAAAAAAACAGATACAATTTTAGTATCTTTTAAAGACGCAATACCAAGAATACCAAAAGCAAAAAAAATAGTGTGTACAGGTACACCAGTAAAAAATAAAAAAATAGATTATACATTAGAAGAAAAACAAAACATTATAACTAAAGCGGGTTTAAATACAGAAAAGCCTATTATATTAATTTTTGGAGGAAGTCAGGGAGCGCAAAAAATAAATGAGGCAGTATTAGGAATTATAAAAGAAAGAAAAAATAAAGATTATCAAATCATGTGGGCAACAGGGCCAAAACAATATGACTTTGTAAAAGGAAAACTAGAAGAAAATCAGGTAAATATTAGTAATATAGAAAATACAAAAATTGTACCATATATTTATAATATGGAAGAAATGATGAATACAGCAGATTTAATTGTAGCAAGAAGTGGAGCAATGACAATAACAGAAATTGCAAACTTAGGAAAACCTTCAATTTTAATCCCATTACCTAATGTTAGTAATAATCATCAATTATATAATGCACAAGTTTTAGAAAAACAAAAAGCTGCTAAAATTATCTTGGACAATCAACTTGAGGCAGAAATTTTGCATGAAACTATTAAAGAAATACTAAAAAATAATAAAGCACAAATAATGGGACAAAATGCTATAAAATTGCAAACTAAAAATGCAGAAGACGCCATATATGCAGAGATAAAGAAATTAGTAAAGGAAGATAAAAATGTTAAAAAACACACAATCTAAAATTATTTTAATGATATGCATTTTAGAAGTTTTATTAATCACAGGTTTAGGTGTATATTTTGCACATACGAACCAAATGAGAACTTATATTGCGGTTGCAATAATGATAGCTATCTTAATTTCTATTTGCATTGCTATTTTGCTATCCAAATCTGAAAAAGAGATAGACATCATGACAGTAGAATTAAAGGACAAGTTAAGTGATGTATCAACACAAAAAAAACAAGTTGAAGCTATTTTATTACATATGACAGACGGAATTATTGCGTTTAATAGAGAAGGAGAAATAATTTTAATAAATCCGGCAGCTAAAAAATTATTAAGCATTCGGTCCAGAAGACAATACATTTGATGATATATTTGGCAAATTTGATTTAGATATAAATATGGAAAAAATTATATATTTAGAGACATGGACTTCAACTGAACAAAGAATTCATGTAGATGAAAAATATGTAAATGTATATTTTGCACCATTTAAAGATGAGAAAGAATTACCAAATGGAGTTATTGCAGTAATACAAGATATTACAGAACATGTAAAATTAGATAATATGCAACAAGAATTTGTAGCAGATGTATCACATGAACTAAAAACACCAATTACTTCTATAATGGGTTATGCAGATACTTTGTTAGAAGGTGGATTTGATCAAGAAACTGAAACAAAATTTTTAAATGTAATTGCTACAGAATCTAGAAGAATGGCAAGATTAGTTACAGATTTATTGACATTGTCAAGATATGATGATAAAAAAAGTAAAACAAATAAAGAAACATTTGATTTAGGAGAACTTGTAAAAAGGTCTCAAGAAAAATTGGCCATTGAAATCAAGAAAAAACATCATGATGTAAATTGCTTTGTAACAGCAGATGTACCACCAGTATATGCTGTTAAAGATGATATTGAAAGAGTAATACTTAACATTTTAACAAATAGTATAAAATACACAAAAGATGGTGGAGATATAAAGATATATGTTGGATTTGTATACACAGATGCATATATAAAAATTATTGACAATGGAATAGGAATTCCAGAAGAGGATTTAACAAGGATTTTTGAGAGATTTTATAGAGTGGACAAGGCCCGTACAAGGGAAATGGGAGGTACAGGCTTAGGACTTTCAATAGCAAAAGAAATATTAGATAAAAATGGTGGAAGCATTGATATAAAAAGTGAGGTTGGAAAAGGAACAGAAGTTGTTATTAGAATTCCAACAAAACAAGAATAAAATTTATTGATAAATCAATAAAAGTAATGTATAATAGTTAAGTAAAAACAAAGGAGAGATATAAAAAATGAAACCACAACTTAAAGAAGCTTTAGAATGGGTATATTGTATTATAATAGCAATTATATTGGCACTTGTATTTAGATACTATATAGGAACTCCAACAATTGTACAAATGGTTTCTATGGAACCAACATTAAAACAAAATCAAAGGTTATGGTTAAATAGATGGAATAGAACAACTAAAACTTTACCAGAAAGAGGAGATATAATTACATTTGAAGCACCAACTAAAAAAATACTTTCATCAGAAGATATAGAAAGTAATGGACCAATTGCTCAATATGAAAATGAACCAACAAATATATTTAGTAAATTTTTCTATTATGTAGTAGAATTAGGAAAAAATAGTTATATAAAGCGAACAATAGCATTACCAGGTGACCATGTAGAAATAAAAGATGGAAAAGTATATGTTAATAATGGACAGTTAGATGAGCCATATTTGCAATCAGGAATAGTAACATCAGAAAAAGTAGAAGGATTAGATGATTTTATAGTACCAGAAAATTGTGTATTTGCAATGGGAGACAATAGAAATCATAGTACAGACTGTAGAGAATTTGGATGTATTCCATTAGAAAAAATAGAAAGCAAAGTAGCAATTAGAATATGGCCATTAAGTTTATGGGGAAAAGTAGAATAATAGGAGAAAATGCATGTTTGAACACATTTTAGGAAACAAAAAAATACAAGAACAGCTAGAGCAAGTTATCAAAAATCATAAAATATCGCATAGTTATCTTTTTGTTGGAACAGAAGGAATTGGTAAAAAGGAAATAGCAAAAGAATTTAGTAAAGCAATATTGTGTTTAAATGAACCTCCATATTGTAATACCTGTAAATCTTGTATAGAATTTGATACACAAAATAATCCTGATTTTAAAATTATAGAGCCAGAAGGTAATACAATAAAGATAGAACAAATTAGAGAAATGCAAAAAAGGATATTTGAAAAACCTATTATTTCAAATAAAAAAATATATATAATTAATAATAGTGATAAAATGACAAAAGAAGCACAAAACTGTTTATTAAAAACATTAGAGGAGCCACCAGAATATGTAACAATAATACTAATAGCAACAAATGAAAATGCTTTTTTAAGTACAATAAAATCTAGATGTTTAATAATACATTTTCAAGATATTTCAGAAAAGGATTTAAAGAAATACCTAGAAAAAAAAGGAATTATATTAAAAAATGATTTACTATTAAAGGCATTTGGTGGTAGTATTGGAAAAGCAATCTCATTGCAAAACAAACAAGAAGAATATATCCAAATATATGACATGTTAATAAATCTAAAAGATGAAGATATCATCGAAATCATGAAAAAAGCACAAATCATATATAATAAAGATGAAATTGAAAATATATTACAATATATGAATAATATTTTATTAGAATTAGCAAAAGAAGATTATAGATATGCAAATTGTATAGAAATTGTGGAAAATACTAAAAAAAGATTGCAATCAAATGCAAATTATGATATGAATATAGATAATATGTTACTACAGATAAAAGCACAAATTAAGTAAAACTAGAAAGAAAGTAGGTAATATTTTGAAAAATATAATTGGAGTAAGATTTAAAAAATTAGGAAAAATATATTTCTTTAATCCAAAAAATTTAAAAGTAAAAAAAGGAGACAAAGTTATAGTAGAAACATCTCAAGGAGAAGAATATGGAGAAGTTGTAATTCCTAATAGACATATAGAAGATGAAAAAATTATTTCACCATTAAAAAAAGTTACTAGAATGGCAAATTATAGAGATCATAAACATTATGAAGAATATAAAAAAATTAAAAAGATGCTATGAAAGTTTGCCAAAAAAAGATACAAGAGCATAATCTAGATATGTGTTTAACAGATGTAGAATGTAAATTTGATAATAGTAAAATTTTATTCTATTTTACAGCAGATGGAAGAATTGACTTTAGGGAATTAGTAAAGGATTTAGCAGCTATATACAAAACAAGAATTGAATTAAGACAGATAGGAGTAAGAGATGAAGTTAAAAGAATTGGCGGAAATGGTGTATGTGGTAGAGAATTATGCTGTTGTACATTTTTAAGTGATTTTGAAGCGGTTTCTATAAAAATGGCAAAAGAACAGAATGTATCATTAAATCCAACTAAGATTTCAGGAAACTGTGGAAGACTTATGTGCTGTTTGAAATATGAGGACAATGTGTATGAAGAAAAATTAAAAAATCTTCCTAATATAGGAGCAATTGTTAAAACAGAAGACGGTGAAGGAG
>CANQJY010000071.1 GCA_947624365.1 uncultured Clostridia bacterium | reverse complement strand
ATTGCAACATTCCCTCCTTTTGAATGTCCGCCAATTCGAATACTTTTGTTAGGGTATTTTTTTGCAATATTATCTGCATATTCTTTTCCTGCAATTTGACATGGCACATTATCCATAAAAGACATATTAAAATCTTCTTTCCAGCCATATATAGTGCTGTCTGTTCCAATATATGAAATATACATTTCTTTACTAGATATGTGAATTGTAATAGCACAAAATTGTTTTTCAGTTTCTTTATCATTAGTTTTTATGTAATCTGTTACTATCATATCTTTAAAACGATCGCTTTGACCTAGATATGTAATTAATTCTTTATCTCCATTATAATGAAACTCTTCATTTGGTATATCTTTCATTTTTTGAGAAATAGTTTCAATTGTTTCATTTTCATTCATATGAATTTTATCAAATATTAAGTATGAAAATCTTGCTAAAATCATACTATCAACTTCATTGAATTCGAATTGTGAATTTATTGGAATGTCCCCTCTCCATAATAAATAATCATTTATATTAGACATATGTACCTCCATTTATTTATTGTTTTCCATAATTTGATATACTTGTTCTTTTAGAGTTTCAATACTATGTTTTTTGTTATCTTTTGTGTTTGTGCTTTTTACTGGTTCTAATATTTTTACTGTGACATCTTTTTTCTTTTTAAATATTTTTCTTATTCCTTTAGGATTTCTAAAAGTTATAACTATTGGAATAACTGGAACATTATTTTTTATTGCAAAGCTAAATGCACCATTTTTAAAATTTCTTATTTTTTCGCAATAAGGCCATAATGCTTTCTCTGGATAGAAATGTATTATGTTTCCTTTTTGTATAGCTTTATCTATATCTTTTACAAAATATACTTTATTTTCTATTTTACTAGGAATAGGCACAGCTCTTAATAATTTTATTAATTTTCGTACAAAAGGAATTTTAAAACTTCCTTCTCTTGTTGTAAAATATACTTTTTTTAATCCAAATGCCAAGCCTACCATGGTACAATCTAAAAATAGAACATGATTTGATACACTTATTGCTCCTGTTTGTAACTTCTTAATGTTTTCTTTTCCCTCTATTTTTAGGTCATATACTATTTTATTTAAAATTGTTAGAATAGGAAAGGCTATACCATAATATACTAAGTTAGAAAAAAATGAAAAAATTTTTCCCTCTTTAATATATTGATAGTCTTCGTCTATATCAAATTCTAATGGCTCATATATATGAATTATATCTTCATTTTCATTTGGCACTAATTCTGTATTTTCTTCTATGTAATATTTTTCCATTATGTATTACCTCTATCCAATTCTTTTATAATAATGTCTACAATTTCTTCACAAGTATTTTTTGATATATATTTTTTCTGATTTTCAATTATTTCGTTTTGCAATGTTTGATCTTCTAGTAATTTTTTTGTATTATTTATTATATCATTTATGTTATTACATTTTAATGACATTTGCCTTTCAGCAAAGAAGTTTGCGTTATAATTTTCACAACCTGGTATTGGCATTATATGTACTAAAGGTTTTCTCATTACTGCAATTTCTGTAGTTGTTAATCCCCCTGGCTTACTAAGTATAATATCAGAGCATATCATATATTTACTCAATTCATTAGTATATGGGAGTACTACAACTCTTTTGTTATTTTTATATTCATTATTAAGAACTTTAAGTAATTTATTATTGTTCCCACAAGAGATAATAAAGTTAACATCTTTGATATTTTTTAATAATTTTTTTGTTATTTCTTTTACATTGCCAAAGCCCATGCTTCCATTTAAAATTAGTATATATTTTTTGTTAATATCTAAATTAAGTTGTTTTTTTGTTTCTTCTTTATTATATTGTTCTCTAAATTGCTTTTTTACAGGTATTCCTAATGCAATTAATTTTTGTTTTTTAATTCCTTTTTCTATAAAATCTGATTCTAATTCTTTACTTGGGATTATAAAATAATCAGGATTAGTTTCTTCCCAAAAAGGTATACTGACATAGTCTGTGGCTATTTGTAAAAAATGAATATGATGTTCTTCTTTTATAGCTGTTAGTGCCTGTGCTGCAAATAAATGCGTAGTTACAATAAAACTATAATTATTATCTTTTATATATTTATATAGTTTTTCTTTGTTTAGACTATTTAATATATATATAGGAGATTTTAATTTTGTTTTTTCATACATTTTTCCTAATCTATATACTTTTTTAAATACTCTACCATTTTTATTTGTTGATTTTATATATAAGTTATTAATTCTATCTTTCAACTTAGGATCAATAATTTCTAAATATTCTTTAAAATCTGCTTTGATATTTCTTATAATAAGTTCTTCTTGTATTGCTTTTGCTGCTGTATTATGGCCTCCTCCTGTTCCACAAGATAGAATTAGTACTTTCTTTTGATCATATATTTCCATAAATATTAGTTTCTCCCTTTATTGTACCTATTATATCACATAAAAATTTATATGTATAGATTTTTACTGGCATAATTTATTTATTATTTGCTTATATTGTTCAACTAATTTATCTAAACTTTCAATTGTAATATATTCATTTGCTATATGTGGATTTATTGGTCCTACACCTAAAATATATCTGTTTTTTGAATTTATAAAACTTGCTTCTGTTATAAAGTTTGTTGTTTTACAATTTTTACCTTCTGTTATAAAAGGTTTAATATCATTTATTATATTGTATTTAAATTGATATTTTTCTTTTAAGTCAGAAATTTTTTTAATAATTTTACTCCTATGTCTACTATTTATAACTCTGAAATCAATATATATTGTGCAACTATTAGGAACAATGTTTATACTTTTTCCTCCATCTATTTTTCCTATGTTCATTGTTGTGTATGGAATTTCAAATCTATTATCAATTTCTAATTTTAAATTATTATAAAATTCTTTCAATTCATATAAAAACTCCATACATGTCTCTATTGCATTTATACCTTCTATGGGATTGCTAGAATGTGCTGATTTCCCTTTAAATTCTATTTTAAATTCTAATAAACCTTTACTTCCGTTCATTATTTCATTATTTGTTGGCTCTCCTATAATCATGTTTTCTGGTATTTTAATCTTTAAATTATTTATTTCTTTTATTCCTCCAAAACCTATTTCTTCATCATAAGTAAAAAATAGCTTAATTCCATATTTTAAATCATTCCATTCCGTATCTAACACTGCTTTTAAAATTGCAGCTATACCTCCTTTCATGTCACAAACACCCAATCCATATAATTTATTATCAACTTGAGTTTGCTCCAAAGGATTATATTTCCAATCTTTTCCACTTTGAACTGTATCAGTATGACCTAAAAAACCTATATTACAATTTTCTTTTATGCTCATAACTAAGTTTTTACTTTTATATTCTACTTTAAATCCCTTTGTTTTTAAAATTTCTTGTATATAGTTAATTATTTGCTGATTTTCTTTATCTTTATATGTATCATATTTGATTAAATCTTTTAATATCTCTTTTACTTCCATCTTTTTCCTCCTCAATAACAATTCCTCTAATTATTGCATTTTCTATATATTCTTCTTTTGTTTCTAATTCAACATAGATACTATATCCAGATGGTTGAACTAATTCTATTTCTTCTTCATTGTTTTTTAAATAATTAAATATTGCTGTCCCTATACTTCCACTACCACATGCGGTTTCATAAAAGATAGTATTTATTTCTTTTACCCATACAATTGGATTTACTTTTATTTTCTGTGAAACTTTTTCTAATAACATTATTCCTATTGCTTTTTCATCTGATTTAATTTTATCTATCATTAGTTGTTTTAATTCATTTTTTGTATTTTTTTCATTTTCTTTTAATTTTTTAATATATTTTTTTGATTTTTCTTCATCTAAAACTGCTATTAATATTCCATCCATTTTTATACAAGTAAAATCATTTTTTATTTCAATTAAATCTGATATCTTTTTATGAATATTTAATTTAATTTCAACTCTTTTATCTTTTAATATTTTACCTATTATTTTTTTATTTGTTCCTGATACTGATAATTCAATTTTTCCTTGTTTTCCTTTTAAATATTCAAAAACCGCACATCTTGCTCCATTTACGCAAAACTCTCCTCCTGCCATTTCTAAACGATTTTCTTTATTACTTAAAAATCCAACTTGCTCTACTTGTGGATATTTATCCATTATGATTTTATTAATTAATTTCTTTTGATTATTTGTGTATTCAGTTCCATTAATTAATGCTGTTTTATTGCCTCCTGGATTTAATATTTTGTAGTCAATTTTTAATTCATCTTTTTTCATTTTTATTACCACCTTTCTTTTAATAAAAAAATAGATATATAAAAAATACTATTTGTAGTTTTCTCCTACAAATAGTATTTTAATATATCTATAATTATATATTTTTAAACTATCGTAGGCACAGAACTATTAGCCTGTACCTACGCAATAATTGCAATAGTTACAAGCTCCTACGATAATGATGTAATTTGTTTAAAAATATATTTGATTTCATTCTATTTCCTTCTTTTTGAACTTGTCGGAAATTCTGACAAGTTGAATTTTTATCAAGTTCCTCTTCTAAATAAATA
>CANQJY010000070.1 GCA_947624365.1 uncultured Clostridia bacterium | reverse complement strand
CATAATTTTTAGGATCTTTTTCATAATCATCAATTGCGACTCTATATGTATTTATAACACTTGCAATATAATATTCAGTTTTTAGTCTACCCTCTATTTTTAAACTGTCAATTCCCATATTTATAATTTCTGGTATCTCTCTAATTAAACATAAATCTTTAGAAGAGAAAATACTAGTACCATATTCACTTGTTTCAATTGGCATCATTTCTCCTGGTGTATTTTTTTCTTCTGCATACAAATTATATGACCATCTACAACTTTGGCTACATTCTCCCAAATTAGCACTTCTTCCTGATAAAAAGTCACTTAAAAAACATCTACCAGAATAAGAAAAACAAATAGCTCCATGTACAAACATTTCTATTTCCATATCTTGTGGTTTGTTTTCCATAATATATTTTATTTGCTCTTTATTTAGTTCTCGCGCTAAAATCATTCTTTTTGCACCATTTTTATACCAAAAATTTGCAGAGTGTAAGCTAACAATATTAGCTTGTGTGCTAATATGTATTGGCACACTTGGTGCATATTGTTTCATAACTTCTACAATTCCTCCATCTGCCACAATTACTGCATCTGGTTTGATTGTTTCTAATGTTTTTGCCATATCTATAACTTCTTCATATTTATCATCCCATGCAAAAATATTTATAGTTACATATACTTTTTTACCAATTTGGTGTGCATAGTTTATAGTTTTTACTAAATCTTCATTTTCCATATCTGCTCTTGTTCTAAGAGATAATGAAGATGTTCCACAGTAAATAGCATCTGCGCCATATAAAAAAGCAGTTTTCGCTTTTTCATATGAACCTGCTGGAGCTAATAATTCTGGTTTTTTCATTTTTTATTTTCCTCTCTTCACTTTATCTATTCAATTATATCTAGTTTTCTTAGAATTGTCAATGTTTGCTCTTTTTGCAAAAATGTGTTATACTAAGAAGTAGATTGGAGGGATTTTATGGCTTATTCTATTATTGAACAAGAATTTGAACATCAATGTCATACAATACACCCTGACATTGATCCAAATATATTTTTAAAAGAATATAATTATTATGAACAACGTATTCCATTACTTAGAAAAACATTTACTGAACTTCATCAACATATTCATGACAAATTACCTAATGTTGAATTTACTTTTACAGCTAGATTAAAAGCAAAGAAAAGTTTTCTTGACAAAAAGATTAAAAAAATGGCTGAAAATATTGAAACTATTTTTCATAATGACAAATTAGGTACTAAAGAATATGAACCACTAATTAAAGCATATTTAAATTTTTTACCACCAGAAAAATTTGAAGAATTAAAAAATCAAATTGTTATGTTTGGGTCTTCTAATGTTGGTACATTAAAATGTTTCGCTTTTATTTTTGAGCAACTATCTTATAAAGAAAAATCTACTTTTATTAAAAGTCTTGCTAGAACAGAAGATACATTTGCATATAGTATTAGTGTTAAAAGTGTTAGTTATCCTATAAATGAATTTGCAATATCAGAAGACGGCTCAATTGGAATAATAGAAAAATCAAATAATAATAAAAAATCAGGAAAAACACATTCAATAAATTGTTCTGTGAAATTTAATCCAGAAACTGATATAATTGAAAAATCAACAGGTATAAAATATATTTATGTTGATAATAAAGAATATCCATTAAACTTAGAATACCTTGTATATCCAACAGAATTACCTAAGTCAGAAAGAAACTTAAAAAATGCTTTAAGAGATGCAAATGGTATGCTTACACTTCTACAGGATTCAATTTCTTTTAAAAATGGATTATCTTTACCTGTTGAATCAATTACATATGATAAAAATATGAATTGCTATTTTTTAATAACACCTCAAGGTGAACGTATTAATTTAACAAATAGATTAGCAAAAGAAAATTTAATATTAAAAAAATTTGATGAATTAACTTGCGAATCTGCTATTCATGATATCCGTCGTCATATAGAAAAGTTTTATCAACAAAATTCTTTTTATTCTTTTTTGAATAGACGTAAAAACTATATAAAAAATCCAAAAATGAATAAAAATCAAGAAGTATATTATAAAGCTTTTCACGATTCTGCAGAAAATACTTTATATAAATATATGATTGAGGGACAACTTAGAAGTTTTCTAAATAAATTATTGTATAGTGATGAATCTACTGATATGGGACATAACTTTTATAAGCAAAGAGAAGCCGAAAAGCGAAAAAATAATCCAATACTTGCTAAAATACTTGAAGAAAATCCTTTATCTTTTGATTCTTCAACCCCTACTTTAATGAGATTATTAGAAGATAATCCTGATATTGATATTATGGATTTGATGGGTTCTTACTTTGTTACAACTACTTTTCCAAATGGAAAATCTGATACTTATTTATTAGAACCTGAAATGACATTTATGCATATATTTGGAAATCAATCACCTTCATCTTATAATCCTACTCACTTAGATTTTTCTTCTTATGCTAACTTTATTGCATCTAGAGTTGCATATTCTATGGGATCAATAGATAATAATGATATAGAACTTTAAAAAAAGTTATGTATGGAGTATATCTCCTTACATAACTTTTTTGCTAATAGCTAATCCATCTCCTACTTCTAAAATTTGTGTTTCTAATTCTTGATTTTCTGTTACTTCTTTTATATATTCTCTTAAATTTCTAACTGCTGTACGCTGTTTATGTTTGTTATAATCACTCATGACATAACCTTTATATAAAATATTATCTGCAAAGATAATTCCATTTGGATTTAACATTCGGAGTGCTTGATTTAAAAAGAATGTATATTTTCCTTTTGCAGCATCTATAAAAACCATATCATATTTTTTATTTAATGTTGGCAAAATATCTACTGCATCTCCTTCATATAAATTAATTTTATCCTGTACTCCTACTTTAATAAAATTCTCTTTTGCCTCTTTTATTTTTTCTTCTTCTCTTTCAATTGTATCAATGTATCCATCTTCTTTTATTAACTCTGAAAAACATATCGCAGAATATCCAACTGCTGTTCCTATTTCCAATATTGTTTTTGGTTGCTCTTTCATTACATATGTTTTTATAACTTCTAATGTTTCATCCATAATAATTGGTATATGCTCTTGTATAGCTTTTTGTTTAATTATTTCTAGTTCTTGCTTGTTCATTTTTCACCTACTTGTTTCTATTAGCTCTTTCTCTTTCTTTGCTATCTAAGATTTTCTTTCTTAAACGAATAGATTTTGGTGTTACTTCAACTAATTCATCATCTTGTATAAATTCAATTGCTTTTTCTAAAGACATTTGAATTGGTGGTACTAATCGTAATGCTTCATCTGAACCTGATGCTCTTGTATTTGTTAGGTGTTTTTCTTTACATACATTAATCGCTAAATCTTCTCCTCTTGAATTCAAACCAACTATCATTCCTTCATATACGTCAACGCCTGGTCCAATGAATAATTCTCCTTTATCTTGAGCATTATATAATCCATATGTAATAGATTTTCCTGCTTCAAATGCTACAATTGTTCCTCTTACTCTTGCAACAATGTCGCCTTTATATGGTTCATAAGAATCAAATATATGGTTCATTACTCCTTCACCTTTAGTATCTGTTAAGAATTCTGTTCTATATCCAATTAATCCTCTTGCAGGTATTTTAAATTCAATTTTCGTATGTCCTAATTCTGCTGGTTCCATGTTAACCATTTCTGCTTTTCTTCTGCCTAATTTTTCAATCACATTTCCTACACAATCATCTGGTACATTAACAACCAATCTTTCAACTGGCTCACATTTTACGCCATTTATTTCTTTAAAAATAACTTTTGGTCTTGATACTAATAATTCAAATCCTTCTCTTCTCATAGTTTCGATTAAAATAGATAGATGTAATTCTCCTCTACCTGATACTTCAAAAGAATCTGGACTTTCTGTTTCTTTAACACGTAAACTAACATTTCTTTCTAATTCTTTAAATAATCTGTCACGAATATGCCTTGATGTAATAAATTGTCCTTCCTTTCCAGCAAATGGTCCATTATTAACACTAAATGTCATTGATACTGTTGGTTCATCAATATCTACAAATGGAATCTTTTCTGGATGATTAAAATCACAAATTGTGTCTCCAATATTTATATTTGTAATTCCTGATAATGCAATAATATCTCCCGCACCTGCTTGTTCTACTTCTTCTCTCTTTAATCCAATATGTGTATATAGTTTTCCTATTCTTCCTTGTGTAATTTTTTCTTCTTTTCCGCAAATTGCTACTGGCATATTTATTTCAAAAACTCCTCTTTCAACTCTTCCAACCGCAATTCTACCAACATAATCATCATACTCAATGTTTGACACTAACATCTGTGCTGGTCCTTCAATATCACAGTTTGGTGCTTGAATAGTTTTTATTATAGTTTCAAATAAACAGGTTAAATCTGTTGATTCATCTTCCAAATTCATTTTTGCAATTCCGCTTTTTGCTGATGCATATACTACTGGAAAATCTAATTGTTCATCTGTTGCATCTAATTCAATAAATAGTTCTATTACTTGATCTACAACTTTTTCTGGTACTGCTCCAGGTCTATCTATTTTATTTATAACAACAATAGGTTTTAATCCAAGTGCTAGTGATTTTTTTAATACTTCTCTAGTTTGTGGCATAGCACCT
>CANQJY010000069.1 GCA_947624365.1 uncultured Clostridia bacterium | reverse complement strand
CTCTTTTGTAAGTCTGCCTTTATCATAAAAATTGCTGCAAAAACATAAATAACTGCTACTGAAATATACATAATGTCAAAATATTGTATTTCAAAATCTACAAACATATTTATAATAATATAAATGATATTTAATAATGTAGATAATGTAATTGCATAAATAGACATGCTAAAAATAGATGAATAACGCATTTTTACTTTTGTAATTAAATTTGCCAGATATCCAAATGCACTGATGAAAAGGCTGTTTGCAATTGTGTTTATGAAATATATTACAAAAGCATAAATAAATATTGTAACAAATAGGCTAATATATAAACTTGTCATTTGGGCACCTTTTGCATAGTTTATAACATCTTGCTTTTCAAATCTTGTTAGTCCCATTTGTCCTAGTATTTCATCATATTTATAAGTTGATGTTCCCATTACTGCACTATTTTTCATAACTATTTCATTTTTTAATATTAAAATGCCATTTTCACTTTCTATATTTTTATTTTCTTCTGTTTTAGTATCTATTATAATTGTTCCAACCATATCATTTTCAATTGTAATTGGCTCTTCAGATTTAACATCTAATGTGCCTTCTTGATAAGAGAAATCTGGAAATTCATTTTCTAAATATTCAACTACTTGCCCTACAACTTGTGTTGTTTTATATATCATTCCAATGCATATCACAACTGCAAGAATTGCTACTATTTTTGCTAAATAGCTTATTGCTCTTGGAACTCCTTCTGATGATAATTCTGGATATTTTTCTATATTAAATATTGATAATTTTGCTTTTTTGAAAAAGCCTTTCATTATTTTTCCCTCTTTTCTTTATTCATATTCCCTTATTACTTGTGAATTGACTAAAGTTGGATTTATTTGCAATATTGCTTCATCTCCTATATGAATTTCTTTTCCTGTTATATCTGCTATAATATGAAAAGTTCCTATTCTTCCCAAAATTTCACAAGTTTTTCCTGCGATTATAACTTGTTTTTTTGGTGAATGAAATATTACTTTAATATCATTTATTATATATCGTAATTTATCAATTATTCTAAACATGTCTCTTCCAATTTCTAAGTTGATTCCATCAATATATCCGCATGGAAGAATAGCAATTTCCATTGATTTTTTTGTTGTATAGCTATTTGAATATCCTATATTATATCCTTTTGGTAATTCTTTAATTTCTGCTACTTGTGTTTTTAAAGTTGCAATCTTTTTTAATCCCATATTATTTTGAAAAGATATTCTTCCTGTAAATGCTGAGCCAATTCTTACTGCATTTAGGTGCATTTCTGGAAATTTTATAAATGCTGCTGAATTGCATACATGTAGCATTCCTGGATTTATATCATTCATTTTTAAAACTTCTATACAATCAATAAATCTTTTGAATTGTTGTTTGGTATATTTATCGTCATAAAACGCATTTGAAAAATGTGTAAATGTTCCTTCAATTTCTACATTTTGTAAATTTTTGATTGTTTCTATCATTTCTTCTCTTTTTGTATAAATAAATCCATATCTCCCAAAGCCTGTATCTATTTTTATATGTGCTTTTATTGGTTTTTCCTTATTTTTTGCAATTTGATTTACTATATTGGCTGTTTCTTTAGATCCAATTGTTATAACAACATTTTTTTCTATTAATTTTTCTATATCTTCTTTAACTGCTGTTGAAGATAACATTAATAATTTTTGTGTAAATCCAAATTCTCTAAATTGCATCGCTTCTTGCACTGTTGATACTGCAAAAAATTCAATTCCTTTATCAATTAAAAATTGTGTGTATTGCTTCATATCTAATCCATATGCATTTGCTTTTACAACTGCTATGATTTTAACTGGATTACCATTATCATCTGGTAGATTGGTTTTTGCATGTTCTTTTATTTTTTGAATATTATGTTCTAAGTCCTTTTTGTTTATGACTAGTTTGTTCATATTCTCACCTTTTATTTTTTAAATTTCATTTTTATTTGACGTATATTTCTAAATATTTTTTCTGAAATTTTATATAGTTTATATGTTAGTGGTTTGTATGGAATGTAAATTTCTCCTAAAAATTCTGTAAATTTTCCTCCAAATCCTTTTTTAAATCGATATAATCCATATTGTGGATGTGATTCATCTACAATTCCTGATACCCCTCTAAAATCATATATGTCGTCATGCCTTGCAATTGCCATTTTTATCATTTCCCATTGTAGTAAATAGTTTGGCATTAAGTTTCTATGTTCGTTACTACTTGCTCCATATAAATACCATGTTTTATTTCCATAAAAAATTGGAATTACTCCTGATATTGGCTTGTCCTCATAATATGCCATTAAAACTTTCATATGGTCTGGTGCTAAATTGTCATACATTTTTTCGAAATATTCTAATGGTCTAATAATAAAACCATCTCTTGCTCCTGTTTCTACCATAATTTTATGAAAATCTTTTAAATCTTCTTTTGTTCCTTCTTTTACTACAACACCTTTTCTTGTTGCTAATCGAATATTATACCTCCATTTTTGATGAAATCCTGCCATTACTTCTTCTTCTGTTTTTCCTTTTATATTTAATCTAAATACATATCTTGGCTGAATTTCATCCATAAAATCTTTTGCATTGTCTTTAATTTCATATCCCAAATTTGCTACAATATCTCTAAAATCTTGGTCGTCACTTTCTACATCTGGTTCTATTCTTAATACAATTGCTTTGTATTTTTGAGCTAGAACTTTTGCCCCATCTGTTAATTGTTTTAAAATTGAAATATCATGTATGTCACATACTGGTCCTCTTGGTGCATACATGATATTTCCAAAAATTGGTATTTTTCGTATCCATACACATAATGAACCTATTATATTTCCTTGTATATCTTCTGCTAGAATAACTTCTGGTATCCAATTTGGCTTTTTTACTTCTGCCCATTCTAATGATTGTTGAAAATTGCATCTTTCGTTTTCTTCTAGGAATTTTTTGTATTGCTTTTTTGATTCGTCATCTGTTACGAATTTCATATTTTTTCTCCTTTTTATTATTAACAATATACCAGTATTTTACACCATATATGGGAATTTTACAAGTGCTTTTTTAAATTTGTGCTATTTCCTTGAATCGTTTATTTATAACATTCCAATTTGCAATGTTCCAAAATGCTTTAATATATTCTTCTCTATTTGCTTTATATTGTAAAAAATAAGAGTGTTCCCACATGTCAAGTACAAAGATTGGAATACATGCCCATAATGTTAGATTTTGATGTTTTTCACATTGGATAATTTCTAATTTTTTAAATCTTGGTACCCATACTAATAAATTCCAACCAGAAGCTTCTACTGTTTTTGCACTTTCTGTGAATTGATTTTTAAATATTTCATAATTTCCGAAATCTTTTATTATTTGTTCCATTAATTGATTGTCTGGTGTTGTTGGTATGCTAATTCCCATATTGTCAAAGAAATATTCATGTAATATTACTCCTGAGCCAAAAAATGTTAAGTTTTTCTCTAAACATTTGATGTTTTCAAAATCTCTGTTGTTTCTTGCTATTTGCAGTTTTTCTTGTGTTTTATTTGTGTTGTCAACATATCCTTTATATAGTACATTATAATGTATATCTAATGTTTGTGCATCATAATATGGTTCTAATGCATTTATCGGATATGGCAATTCTTTCATTTTTAACATATTTATTTCTCCTTTCTTTATATCCTATATATTTCTTTTGTTTTTATTCCTGTTTTGCTTAGTTTTTAAGGGATTTTTGCCTTGACAAAAGTAATGCAATATTGTATAATTAATTTTACATGGGGATGCAATGGTTTCGACATTGCACTAGAAGTACGGATAGCAAGTAGTGGATTCTCGTTGGCCACTTTAAAAAGCGGGAATTTAAATATAAATGCAGATAATAATAGAGAATTTGCACTAGCTGCCTAAGCGCAGTTACGCTTTACCTTTGTGCCTACAACTTAGGATAAAGTGTCATTTTTGTAGGAAACAAAGCTACTTTTGCTCTTGAAGTAGTGGGTATTTTTAGAGCTACGTTTCATTAATCTTGTTTGTTGGAGAAATGAAAAAGAGATTTTTCAATAAACTAAACTTGTAGAAGTCTGTGTGGAAGGTGTTATGGACAGGAGTTCGACTCTCCTCATCTCCACCAACTACATATCTGTTCGAACTAATAGAACAGGTTATATAATTACCATTCTAAAAGTGAAGTGAACCCAAATTGTTAGACAAAAAAGTTTAACAAGGAGGGTTCTTTTTTATGGAGCAAGAATTAGCATATTCTTTTCACTTAGGTAGTGATAAGTACAAAAGTAAAGTAGCTAAAAAACAGCCAAAGGGAATGTATCTGGTACTACCTCTTTTTCAAATAATGCTATTCAAAATGCAAATGATTTATCTAGAGCAAATAAACACAATCTACGAGATTATGATAATTAAAGAAAATTGATTACTACTATATATGGAACTAACGATATTGTAGAAGATGTTAAGCAAGTATATATAGATGATTAAGTAAATTTAAGGGATTTTAGAAATCGCTCATTAAAAGATTTCAAGTGAAGATATTAGCTGAAATACAAGCTAAAAAAGGAAAAAAGAAAAACGATTATAATTTGAATTAAAGGAGACTATTTAACAAAATTCTTAAAAACTATGGAAATATTGTCAAAACGTGATATAATATATCAAACTTGATTAGGAGGAATGCAATTATAGTGAAAAAAGCATATTTAGAATGTTTGAAAGAATTAAGATTATTTAGAAAATCATTA
>CANQJY010000068.1 GCA_947624365.1 uncultured Clostridia bacterium | reverse complement strand
ATGTGCGCCGCCAGCGTTTATCCTGAGCCAGGATCAAACTCTCTTGTTAAGTTAGTTCTTTTCGAACTTTTATTTTTTGAGTTTTTTCAAGCTCTTTAAATTTCTTTTTTACAAAAAAATTTTTTTAAAAAATTTACTTTTTCGGTACTTTTTCATTTCTGAAATGCACCGCTTAGGTTTATTCTCTAAAGGATTTTATTGTTTATTTTTCAATGTTCTTTGTTCTTGCTTTTGGGCGAGAACAATTTATATTATACTTTGTTTTTTTAGCTTTGTCAACACTTTTTTGAAAAATTTTTTATGAATTTTTTACCAACAGAAAAAAACTTGATTTTTTACATGTTTTGCGCTCTTTTATTTATAAAAATAGAGCAATATTATTGCTCTAAAAATTCATTTGATACAATTGTTATTTGATTAATTAATCTTGTAGTTTCATCAAAAGCCATAG
The DNA here is from genome assembly GCA_947624365.1 of uncultured Clostridia bacterium. GTDB lineage: Bacteria > Bacillota > Clostridia > TANB77 > CAG-508 > CAG-269. The sequence continues at coordinate 4,337 of CANQJY010000068.1, read as the reverse complement.
CTACTGTATATTTTTTATCACCATTTTCTTCTAATACTTTTTTCAATTCTTCTGTTTTCTCATCATTACTTGTATTTCTTTTTATATTCATGATAATGCCACGCATTCTTTTTTTATCTTGATTGTCCTCGTTCTCATATGTTATTTGTGCATCTTGTAAACAATCTTTTGTTACTTCTAATAGTTGTTGTAAAGTATCTTTTGTTACTTCTTTTCCTATAAATAATACTAGTTGTGAATTAAATCTACTTCTTTCCGCTTCAGTTACTGTTTCTTCATCTGGTTCATCATCAAATATAATTTCATTTTCTCTTAAAATTTTTAAGTCTTTTAACATATTATTAATATCTTCTAATTTGATACGTTCTAATATATTGCTAATATTTTCTCTATATTTATTATCTAAGAAGTTAATTATTTCTTGTGTAGCATCTTTATCTAAATTATCTATGTCCATATTGTTTTTTTCATCAAAATTAATTTGATTCTCAAAATTGTTTACAATATTAATGTATTGACTTGCATCAATTTTAGCAGTATTTCCTTCTATATTATATTGTATATAATAATTATTTTCAATTTTATCATTTTCTTTATTTTGATCTATCTTTAATTCTATACCTTGTTTTTCTTCTTCATCTTGCTTTTTATGATATTCAATTAAAATATTTTGTGAATTTTCCTGTGCTACTTTTTCAAATTTAAAATTGTTTTTTACAACACTATTATCTAAATTTTGTATATAATTGACTTCTACATTTTGCCCAACATCCATACTGATTGACTCTTCTTGTGTTTTTATCAATGTCCTAATAGTTTGCCCTTTGTATACATATACTGTTATTTCTGTTTCTTCTTGTCCTATATTATGATTTTTAATATCTTGTATTTCATCATCTATTAGTTCAGTAACAACTTCTCTTAATGGTCTATCTTCTGTATATAAATAATATTTACTTAGTTGTTCTTCTAATATATCTATTTTTCCTAATAAAACTTGATCTTTTTCAACTCTTTCTAGTATTGCTATAATTAAATTATTTAATTGTTCTTGAGTTTGCTTTAGCGAATACGCTGTTGTTTTATATGTATTCCCATTTATTTCTATATCTTGCTTTGATTTTTGATATTGATTTTTTTGTGTGTTTTGTTCTATAATACTCAAATATGTACTAGAAAGAATTTCTATTTCGCTTGGTGTAAATGAGATAAATTGTGATAATGTAACAGGGTTAAATGCATATGTTAAAAATTCTAAATTTTGTTTAGAAATTCCTGTTTTTAATTCTAAATCATCTAAATTTTGATTAGTTGCTGAGACAAATTGCATTACTCCGTCTAATCTAACTCCATATGTTTCTCCATTTTTTAAATATTCGACTTTTGTAATATTTTCATTTTCATATGCTAATCTTATATTTTTATAATCATATTGATTTTTATTATCTATTTGACTAGATATATCTATTTCAGCTTGATTAATACTATTTTCTGTGTTACCTGTATTATCTGTATAATTTATTTTTGCCGTTAAATTAGTTTCTAACTTTTGATTTTGAATTGCATCTTGAATTTGCACTGATTTTTGTTTTGCTATATCTTCAATTTTATTAACATTTTGTAAGATATATTTTGTAAATAGCGAGTTATTTGATTTGAACATATCTGTAGTAAAATATAATGCAACTAGAATTCCTATAATTATTAATGCTGTTATACAAATTGCAATAATAACTAATAAATTTCTTTTCTTTCTTGTTATCATTTTTATTTTCCTCCTTTGTATATATCTCTTTGTCTTAATGTTTCATATATTATAATCCCCGCAGATACAGAAGCATTTAAAGATGTAACTTTTCCTTTCATTGGAATTTTTATAAAAAAGTCACAATTTTTTTTAACTTTTTCACTTATTCCTTGTCCTTCACTTCCTATTACAATTCCTAATGGTCCTGTTAAATCTTGTTTATTATAATCTTGCTTTGCACTTCCATCTGTTCCACATATCCATAATCCTTCTTTTTTTAATGTATTAATTGCATCTGTAATATTATTTACTCTTGCAATCTTCATATGTTGAACTGCTCCCGCTGATACTTTACTAACAGTACTATTGACCAATGCTGATCTTCTTTTAGGGATGATAATTCCATGTACACCTGCTGTTTCTGATGTTCTAATGATAGAGCCTAAATTGTGTGGATCTTCAATTCCATCTAATATTACTATAAAAGGATCCTCTTGTTTTTGTTTACTATATTGCAAAATATCATCAATTTCACAGTATTCAAATGGTGGTACAATTGCTATTACTCCTTGATAATTTTCAGTTTGTGCCATTTCTTGCATTTGTTTTTTATCTTTTTCTATAATAATAATTTTTCTTTCTCTAGCTTTTGCAATAATTTGATAAATTGAACCATGTTTTTCTCCTCTTGTTATAAATATCTTATTAATGTCTTTTCCACTTTCCAATAATTCTAAAACGCTATTTCTTCCTTCTACTTGGTCTTGATAGTTTTCTTGCATTACTATTTTCTCCTTTATTCATCATCTAATTTTAATACAGATAAAAATGCCTCTTGTGGTACTTCTACACTACCAATTTCACGCATCTTCTTTTTTCCTCTTTTTTGTTTTTCTAATAATTTTTTCTTTCTTGTTACATCTCCTCCATAACATTTTGCTAATACATCTTTTCTCATAGCAGAAATTGTTTCTCTTGCAATAATTTTTCCTCCTACTGCTGCTTGAATTGGTATTTTGAATAATTTTCTTGGTATTTCTTCTTTTAATTTTTCTACCATTTTTCTACCACGGTCATAGCTTCTATCTTTGTGCAATATAAAACTTAAAGCATCAACTTGTTCATTATTAATATAAATATCTAATTTAACTAAATCAGATCTCCTATATTCTTTAAATTCATAATCAAAAGATGCATATCCTTTTGTTTTAGATTTTAAATTATCAAAAAAATCATAAATAATTTCATTTAACGGCATTTCATAAATAAGTGTTACTCTATTTTCATCTAAATATTTCATATCAATATATATTCCTCTACGCTTTTGGCAAATATCCATTACATTTCCAACATATTCTTTTGGTAGAAATATATTAGCTGTTACAAATGGTTCTTCCATATATGAAATTTCTTGTGGTGTAGGAAGTTCAGAAGGATTATATATTTCTAATACTTCTCCTGTTGTTTTATATACTTTATATATAACAGAAGGTGCTGTTGTAATTAAACCTAAGTCAAATTCTCTATCTAATCTTTCTTCTATAATTTCCAAATGTAAAAGTCCTAAAAATCCACAGCGAAATCCAAATCCTAATGCTGCTGAAGTTTCTGGTTCATATACAAGTGCAGCATCATTTAATTGTAATTTTTCTAGTGCTATTTTTAAATTTTCATAATCACTTCCATCTACAGGATATAATCCACAATATACCATAGGAGTTACTTTTTTATATCCTTTTAGTGGTTCCTCTGCTGGATTTTCTTTTAATGTAACTGTATCTCCTACATGTATATCTGACAAATTTTTTATACTTGCTGCAATATATCCTACTTCTCCTGCTGATATTACATCACATGGCATATATGACCCTGGTACAAAATATCCTACTTCAGCAACAGTATATACTTTATTTGTTGCCATTAATATAATTTCGTCTCCTACTTTTACAGTTCCATCCATTACTCTTACATATGCTACTGCACCTTTATAATTATCATAGTATGAATCAAAAATTAAACATTTTGTTTTTGCATTTATATCTCCTTTTGGGGCAGGTAAATCTGTTACAATTTTTTCTAATACTTGTTCTACGTTTAGTCCTGATTTTGCTGAAATACATGGTGCTTCCATTGCAGGTATTCCAATAATATCTTCTATTTCTTTTTTTACCTCATCTGGTCTTGCATTTGGTAAATCTACTTTGTTTATGACTGGTAGAACTTCTAAATTATTATCTATTGCTAAATAAACATTTGCTAATGTTTGTGCTTCTACACCTTGGCTACTATCAACAACTAAAACTGCACCATCACATGCTGCTAAACTTCTAGAAACTTCATAATTGAAATCTACATGTCCTGGTGTATCAATTAAATTTAATGTGTATTCTTGTCCATCTTTTGCTTTATATTTCATTCTAACAGCTTGAGATTTAATTGTAATTCCTCTTTCTTTTTCAATTTCCATGTTATCTAAAACTTGATTTTCCATTTCTCTTTTTGAAAGAACTCCTGTCATTTCAATTAATCTATCTGCTAATGTTGATTTTCCATGGTCAATATGGGCAATTATACTAAAATTTCTAATATA
>CANQJY010000067.1 GCA_947624365.1 uncultured Clostridia bacterium | reverse complement strand
AACTAAAGAAGAAGAAATTAAAAATAAAAAAGAATTAGACGAATTAGAAGAATTAGAAAAACTAGATGTAGAAAAGGATAAGTAGAAAGGAGGGGAAATAAATGGCATATAAAATAACAGAAAAATGTATATCATGTGGAGCTTGTGCAGCAGAATGTCCAGTACAATGTATATCACAAGGTGATACTAAATATGTAATAGATGAATCAGCATGTATTTCTTGTGGTACATGTGCAGGGGTTTGCCCAGTTGAGGCACCAGAACAAGAATAGGGAAAACAAACCCTATTCTTTTTTTATATAAAACAATGCACCAATTATAATTGGTAAATAAAATGTATATAGACGCCAAAATAGAATTGATAAATTAATAGTTCCATTTTTGAATATAGATTGGAATAGTAATAGAAATCCACCTTCAGCAGCAAGCCCTGAACCAGGGGTAGGAGCAAAAGTCATTATTAGTAATAAAAATGCTTGAACAGGTATAATTTGCCAAAAGCCAATTCCTGTATTTCCAAAAGCACGATATACCATATAAGTAATAGAATAATACGCCAAACTTTGAATAGTGGCAATTATAAACATTTTAAAAACCATCATTTTTTCTGAACGAATAATTAAAAATTGTTCACGGAAATTATCAATGCTATGTGACAATTTTTCGATAGTTTCATCAGGATGTTTTAAAATTTTCAATTTTCCTAAAAAACGTATAACTGGATCTGTTATAATTGTAATAGCTCTTTTTTTAAATCCTGCTAATAATACAACTAATATTGCAATAATATTTATTGAAAAACCTACGATTGCAAGCCAAATAAAATTACTCATTAAATTACTAAAAAAGGAAAACTCAAAAATAATAACAATTAATGTGAATAATACTAAAGCAACTTGTGTAACTACAAATTTAATTGCCATAGCTGATAAAGAGTCACTCACACGTTTGCCTGATTTTGAAAATACATATGCTTGAATTGGTTGCCCCCCAGAAGAAAATGGAGTAATATTATTAAATAGTTGACCAATCATATTCACTTTAAAAGAATTTGCAAAACTTTGATTTGGATACATTTTTTTAATAGGAAGATGTAGTACAATTGCTTCACAAATCCATTGAATAACAACACAAGCAATTCCTCCTAATACCCAAAAATAATTTACATTTTGAAGTAATTGTATAATATTATCTATTCCATCAACATAAACCATATAAAGAAAAAGTCCAATAAAAACAACGGCAATAAAAATAAAATTTATAATTGTCATTTTTTTATCAACAGTTTTCTCCATATAACTCACTCCTATCATCAGAATATGCTTTTGATATTAAAGTTTTTTCCATTTGGTTAGTTCTTGTTAATATTGAGATTAAAATAGGTTTCATCAATATTATTATATTATTCATTTTTAAAGGTTTCCCTTTAGATTTAATAGCTTGCATTCTTGTGGAAATTTCATTTTTTAAAACTGGAATCATACACATAGAAATTGAAACCATAATTCCAATGTGGTTTGTGTTTATTTTAAATATTTTTAAAGGATAGCACAATTTCTGTATCATATCAGCTAATTCTAAAAAAGTATATGTTTTAGAAAATATGTAAGTTATATGATAACATATAAAAATTCTTATTCCCATTATAATACCATCATATAAACCAGCTAAAAAAATATTAATCCCCATTGTAAATATAATAAATGGTAATAATATCTTTAAATGATAAAACATATTTTTTAATCTTATTTTTAATAATATTGTTATGATAAAATTTAATAATAGTAAACATATGAGTATTTTTATATCATTTAAAATAAATATTAGTATTGTATAAATGATGAATATAATAAATTTAATTATGTTTTTCATTTTTTACAAACCCTTACAATTTCATTAATTATTTCTGAGATTGTCCAATCTTTTAATTCTAAATTAATATCATTTTTCTTTAGATTTAGTACGATTTCTACGATATCAGGTAATTTTATATTACAATCTTCTAATAAATTAAAATTTTCGAGTAATTCATTCTTAGTTATAATATGTTTTAAATTTTTATTTTCTATAATAAAAATTTTATCAGATAATAAGATTTCATTTACATTGTTTGTAACAAAAATAATTGTATATCCTTGTTGTTTCAAATTTTTTAAACATGCATATACATTTTCTTTTTCTTTTGAGTCTATCATTGTAGTAGGCTCATCTAAAATAATATATTTAGGTTTTATAGCAAGCACACTTGCTATATTTATTCTTTGTTTTTGACCTAATGATAGTTTATAAGTATCTTTATCTTTAAAATCAGACATATTTACAATACTTAATGCTTCTTGTATTCTTTCATTTCTATCTTCAAAGTCTAGATTTTTTAATGCAAATTCTACATCTTCATATACATTTGGAAATAATATTTGATTTTCAGGATTTTGAAAAACAATTCCGATTTTTTTCCTTAATTGTAAAAAATCCTTTTTAGATTTTGTATTTATATCATCTATAAATATATTGCCCTTTGTTGGTTCAATTATTCCAGCCATTAAATTAAGAATAGTTGATTTTCCTGTTCCGTTTTTTCCAACAATACTAATAAATTCTCCTTCAGATATATTAAAATTTATATTGTTTAAAATAGTATCACCATTTTTATAATTAAAACTTACATCTTCAAATTTAATCATGTTTATCTTCCTTTAACTTTTCTATAACTGTTCCATACACATAAAAACTCCCAACAAAAAAGATAATGTAATTTTTATATTTTTCTTTTACTAAGTCAACTGTATTTTCTAAATTGTCAATATATAATTTAGTGTTATTTGTTAATTGCTTTGCTGTTTTTAGAAGTTCTTCTTTTTCTACATATTTTTCTTTATTATTACCATCAGTAAATATAAATATAGCTTCTTCATCTTTTAAAAGTTTATTTAATACCATTTTATAATCTTTTGTTTTTAATATAGAAATGATGTATACTTTATTTTCATTTTTATAATACATATTAACACTTTTGATAAAATTTTCTATTGCTGGCTCGTTATGAGCTCCATCAAAAACCATCAAAGGATTTTTATTTATTATTTCAAACCTAGCCTTATGTACAACTGTTTTTAACCCATTTCGTAATGCTTGCTCAGAAATATTGTATGACTTTCTATTTAATATCTCAATACATTCAATACATATACTACTATTAATTAATTGTTTTTCACCTTTTAAATTAACTGAAATGTTTTTATAGTTTTTATAATCAAATGTTTGAAAATCTTGATTATATGAAATGTTTGTAATATCTTGTTGTTTTACAACATGCAATTCATTATTCTTTTTAATACATTCTTGTTTTATGATATCATTTACTTGTTTTTTATCAGATAGAGCAAATATTGTTTCTGAATTTTTTTTTATAATTCCAGCTTTTTGCTTTGCAATTTCTTCTAATGTATTTCCTAAGATATGCATATGATCATATCCAATACTTGTGATAATCGATACAATAGGATTTACAATGTTAGTACAATCATATAGCCCTCCTAACCCTGTTTCTAAAACAACAAAATCACAATTATTCTCATAAAAATATAATATTGCCATTGTTGTTTCCAATTCAAATAATGTTACTTTTGTATTATTTAAATTATTATATTCATCAATTTTAGGTTGAATTTTTTTTATTAATTCTTCCATTTTCTTGTCTGATATATTATTATTTTGAATACTTATTCTTTCATTATATTTTATTAAATGAGGACTAATAAATTTTCCGACTTTATATCCAGCATTGATTAATATATTTGTAATCATTTCGGTACAACTGCCTTTTCCATTTGTACCTGCTATATGTATTATCTTTAAATCTTTTTCAGGATGACCAAATTCTTCCATGAAATATTGCATAGCTTTTAATGAAGGGTCTTTTGTCCCATGAAAAAAACTTGAGAAATATTTTTCGATATCCATTGCTATATCTCCTCGTACAAATATTTTTTAATAAATGGTCTAGAAAATTTTTCTAATGCATAAATTGTTGCAACATGAATTGGAAGCATAACGATTTGTGTAACTGCTCTACTAGCTATAATTGCTATGTAAGCTTCTCCATATAAGATATGAACCCATAGAGATGTTATAAAAATATTTACTAAAATCAAGTTAATGAAACTACTTAGAGTCAGCCTTATTAATAATTTTTTATTATCCATTTCTTTTCCGTTGTTATATAATAGTAGCCCGATATACCAAACCTGATATTGCAGAACTTACTGTAAATCCAGGAAAGTATGGACCAAATGGAAAAAGAAGTGATCCAAGTAAATCTCCTAATGCAGAGATTAAAGTACTGTACTTAGGACCTAACCAAATTGCTGACATCATGATAGGGATAAAACTGAAGCTGATTACTAAAATTTGGGTTTTTATTGATATAAATCTAGATAATATTATTAATATAGCAAGTAACATAGCAGATAATATAATTTTTTTGATTTTGGACATAAAAAAGTCTCCTTTACTTTAGAGTTTTCACACTACAAAGAAAGAAGATAGAAATATCTTATATAAAATTCTTTGATAGCGGAATGCAAAAATAAATAAGCGATTTTTATCTTGCCTCAACAGCAACTTCCCGTCTGTTGAGTCTTGACTATTTATTTTTTACTCTATTCATTGTTATTATATTACTACATTTTTTCTGATTTATCAACAAAAAGTGATTATTTTTTGAAAATTTTACGGACTTGCATTGTTTTTCTTTTCGTTGTATAATGTATTTATATGATGCGGGTATAATTTAGTGGTAGAATGTCATGCTTCCGACCTGATAGCGTGGGTTCGATTCCCACTACCCGCTCCA
>CANQJY010000066.1 GCA_947624365.1 uncultured Clostridia bacterium | reverse complement strand
CTTAAAATCTTTAATTATATTTTCTGCCTGTTTAAATCCTTTGATTGTTTTTATTATATTTTTTAAATTATTAATATTTATTTTTTTACTTAATCCATATGCATCTATTGTTTTTAATTTATATCCTGCTCTTGGAACTAAGTCATTTTCTAATCCTCTTGTTGTGCCAATAAAAATAATTTCTGCATCCTTTTGTTCTTTTTTTATTTTATTTGCTATGGCAATTCCTGGATTAATATGTCCAGCTGTTCCTGCTGCTGCTATAATTACTTTCATATTTTCCTCCTATTTTGCACACGCTCTTGATATATTTAGCAGTACCCCCATTTGGCACAGTAAAATAAATAGTGCAGTTCCACCGATAACTAAAGAATGGCAATGGCATACCTGTTGGTGGCATTGATGACGTTACAACTGCTATATTAATAATTACTTGGATTCCTACTAATGCTGTAATTCCTACTGCTAATAAACTACCAAACATGTCTGGTGCTTTCATTGCTATTAAAATACCTCTCCAAATAAAAATAGCAAATAATATAATTATAATTGCACATCCTATAAATCCTAATTCTTCTCCTACTATGGAAAAGATAAAATCATTATGTGGTTCTGGTATGTATAAATATTTTTGTTTACTTTCTCCTAATCCTACTCCAAATAGTCCTCCTGATCCTATTGCATATAAACTTTGAATTACTTGCCAACCTGTATCTGTTGCATCTTTCCAAGGATCTAAAAATGTTATTACTCTTTGCAATCTATATGGAGATTTTATAATTAACAAAATAGCAGCTGGTATTCCTACTCCTCCACCAATTGCTAAAAAATGTATAAACTTACATCCCGCTACAATCATCATTACACATACAATTCCTAAAATAACAATTGAAGCACTAAAATGTGGTTGTAGCATTAATAATCCAATTAATGGCATTACCATAATAATATGTTTAATTAAACCTTTGCCAAAATGTGGTAAATCATCTCTATTTTTTACTAATATTCCTGCATAAAATAGAATAACTAAAAATTTTACAATTTCTGATGGTTGAAAAGATAATGTTTCTGTTACATATATCCATCTTTGTGAACCATTTACTGTTCTTCCTACTATTTTTACAGCTACTAATAGCAAAAGTGCGACCCACCATGCATGTTTATAAAATTTCTGGTAAAATCTATAATCAATTTTGGATATTGCCATCATAGCAATCATACCTAGTACAGCAAATATTAATTGTCTATTAAAAAATCGATAACTATCACTTGTTTCTGCTAATGCTGATGGTGAACTTGCTGATAGTACCATAATTAATCCTATTCCCAACAATATAATGATTGTAATTAGTAATGTAAAATCAATTGGGTTATTTAAAAAGCTTGAAAATTTCCCTGCTTTCTTTTTTGGCATTTTGGTCTCCTTCCTTTGTTTATATGATTTTTAATCCGATAATACATAAAACTAATGTAACAACACTAAAAACAACTACGACTTTATTTTCTTTCCAACCCGATAATTCAAAATGATGATGTAATGGTGCCATTTTGAAAATTCTTTTACCTGTTTTTTTGAAATACGCTACTTGCATAATAACAGATAAAGTTTCTATTACTGGTATTAGGGCTATTACTAGCAAAATTAATGGCATTTTTAGATATAGTGCAACTGATGATATAACACCACCAATTAGTAAAGAACCTGTATCTCCCATAATAACTTTTGCTGGATGTAAATTAAATATTAAAAATCCTAATATTGATCCAATAACAATGCTTCCAAATATTGAAATTTCTAAAACTCCCCTTAGCATTGCAATTACTGTTAAACATGTAATTATAATTACAGAAATACTAGAAGATAATCCATCTACTCCATCTGTTAAATTAATTGCATTTGTTGTTGCTAAAATAACACATATTGCTGCTGGTATATATACATACATTGGTAATACTATATACGTTTTTGCTATAGGAATATAAGTTTGTGTTCCTAATTTTAGCCCTTCTACTAAATATAATACATATGCTACAGATATAACTAGTAATCCTAGCATTTTGTAAGTTGGTTTTAATCCATCTGTATTTTTTAATACTAATTTTTTATAATCATCAATAAATCCAATTGCTCCAAAGCCTACAGTAAGTATTAACATTGGCAATAATTGTTGTGCTAATTCTTCTTGGTTTGTTGCATATAGATAAATAACTGTTGCAATGGTTCCAATTATCATAGAAATAATGATGATAATGCCTCCCATTGTTGGTGTTCCTTGTTTTTTTAGATGTGATGCCGGTCCATCATCTCTTTCTATTTGACCTACTTTTAGTTTTTTTAATATTGGTATTGTTATCATTCCTAATATAATCGATATTGCAAATGAAATTAGCAATACTTCTATTTCAAAATTCAATTCTATCAAACCTTTCATATTTGCTTACTTTGTATATTTTATTCCTTCTTTGTTTGTTTTATTTATCTTTTATCCATTTTTTTCAATAATTTCACGCACAATAATTCTTTCATCAAATGGGTGTTTTACACCATTGATTTCTTGATATGGTTCATGCCCTTTTCCTGCTAATATTATAATATCTCTCTTATTTGCCATACTAATTGCTTTTTCTATTGCCTCCGTTCTATCAACAATAACTTCATATTTTCCTTTTGTTTTCTTTATTCCTTCTTCTATTTGGTCTATAATTTTCTTAGGATCTTCTGTTCTTGGATTATCTGATGTAATAATTGTATAGTCTGCTATTTTACCAGAAATTTCTCCCATGATTGGTCTTTTCCCGCTATCTCTATCTCCTCCACATCCAAATACTGAGATTACTCTACCTCGAGTGTAACTTTTTGTTGCTTGTAAAATGTTTTGTAAACTTTCTGGTGAATGTGCATAATCAATCATAATAGTTAGTTCTTTTTTATTGTTTACAAGTTCTGATCTTCCTGGCACTCTTACCTCTAATAATGCTTCTTTTATAACTTCTGGTGATATGTCGAATTTTTTTGCTACACAAATTGCAGCTAATGAATTATATACACTAAATCTTCCAGGTATTCCAGTTTTTATTCTTTCGTTTCTATCTGTAATCTTTACTTTAAAGTCAACATACGCATTTGTAATTGTAATATCTTTTGCTAAAACATTTGCAAAGTTATCAATTCCATATGTTGTTATATTATTATCTGGAAATAGATTTGGAATTTTTGCTCCTTGTAAATCATCTACATTTACAATTCCTGTTTTGCACATTTTGAATAATTTTAATTTTGATTGTAAATAGTCTTGCATATCTGGGTGTTCATTTGGGCTGATATGATCTTCTGAGAAATTGGTAAATAGTACAATATCAAATTGGCATCCATCTACTCTATGTAGTTTTAAGCTTTGTGATGATACTTCCATTACTACAACTTCTACACCTTCTTTTACCATTTGGCTAAATAGTTGTTGTAATTCTAGACTTTCTGGTGTTGTTCTATCACTATCTTTTATTTTCTTCCCATTAATATATGTTGCAATAGTTCCAATTAATCCTACTTTTTTTCCTGCTCTTTCTAAAATCTCCTTTATCATAAATGTTGTTGTTGTTTTTCCTTTTGTTCCTGTTACCCCTATTAATTTTAATTTTGCTGATGGATTTTGATAAAAATTTGCTGAACAAATAGCCAACGCTTCTCTTGTGTCTTTTGCCATAATAATAGTAACATCATCTGGTATTTTTAGTGATTTAAAATCACATCCTTCTTCTATTATAACTGCTGTTGCGCCATTTTGAATGGCATCAGAAATAAATGTATGCCCATCTACTGAAAATCCTTTTATTGCAATAAATAAATAGTCTTTTTTTATTTCTTTTGAATTTTTTTCTATTCCTTGTATATCTTTTTCTAAATCTCCTTTTACTTTTAGTCCTTCTAATCCACTAAGTAATTTTTTTAATTCCATTTAGAATCATCCCTTTACTTTAATATGTTTTGTTGGTAAATTTTTTCCAACAATTCTAGTATATTATATATCTTTTTTTATTTTTTGTATAGGGTTTTGAAAATTTTTTTAAAATAAAAAGCGGATTAAATTGTCCGCTTTTTTAATCTTCCTTTAATGTTTCACAATATTTACAACGATATGATTTTTTATCTTTATCTGTTAGTACAAAAATATGTTGTAATTCATTTTCTACAGATGTAATACATCTAGGATTTTTGCATTTAATAATATTAACAATTTCTTTTGGTAATTCTACATGATATTTTGCTACTCTTTTATCATCTTCAATTATATTAATAGTTATATTTGGATCGATATATCCTAAAATATCCATATCTAAATCAATACTTTTATCTATTTTTATAATATCTTTTCTTCCCATTTTTTTACTTTTAGCATTCGTAATTATTGCTACTGAGCAATCTAGTTTTCCCAATTCTAATGCTTTATATATTTCCATTCCTTTTTTTGCTTGTATATGGTCTATAACAATTCCATTTCTAATACTATCAATATTCATGGTTTCCTCCTTATTCAATTTCTAATAGTTTTAAAATAAGTGCCATTCTAATAAATTTTCCATATCTTGCTTGTTTAAAATAACATGCCCTTGGATCATCATCTACTTCTGTTGCAATTTCATTTACTCTTGGTAGAGGGTGTAAAATTGCTAAATCTGGTTTAGCCATTTTTAATTTACTATTGTTTAATATATAATAATCTTTTAATCTAACATAATCTTCTTCATTGAAAAATCTTTCTTGTTGTACTCTTGTCATATATAGAATATCTAACTTATCCATATGCTCTTGAATATCGTTTGTTTCGATATATTCAATATTGTTTTTTTCTAATACTTCTTCTTTTATGTATTCTGGCATTTTTAATTCATCTGGTGATATTAATATAAATTTTATATTTGGATATCTAATCATTGCTGTTACAAGTGAATGTAC
>CANQJY010000065.1 GCA_947624365.1 uncultured Clostridia bacterium | reverse complement strand
CTGCAATAAACGGAGCATAACACAAGGAGGTGGTGTTGCAGCACCAGTTGGAGGTCAAATATTTAGTGAAATTCTTCCTTATTTAGAAGTAAGTCAAGGAAATCAAGAAGAGTTAGAAGGCGTAGAAGAAGTGAGTGTACCAAACATAATAGGGTTATCTATAAAGGAAGCGGAAAAAATATTGAAAGAAATAGGCTTAGAATTAAGTATTGAGGGAATTACAGAAGAAGATAAAGAAACATTAGATAAAGAAAATACAATAATTAAAAAACAAATTCCAAATGAAGGAATTAAAATAAATAAAGGAAATAAAATTTTTGTAAATTTATGAGGTAGAGTAGGTAGTTCTATTGCAAAAATTGTAAATATATGATAAAATTGGCAACAAGAAAGGGATGGTAAAATGAAAGTATTATTTGTAAATCATTTCCCATTAACAGGATCTGGAAGCGGAGTATATACTGCTAATCTTGCAAAGGGACTACAAAGAAGAGGAAATGAGGTAGGAATTGTTTTTCCAGAAAACAGAGCAGAATACGAACAATATGAAGGAATAAATTTATACCCAGTATTTTTCAAAAATCAAGAAATTATATCAGGAGTTAATCAATCAAACATGAATTTTCCATGTTTTACAACACATCCTAGAAGTGTATTCAATTTTAGAGACATGACAACTGAACAAAGAAAAGAATATGAAGATAAATTTTATAAAGAAATTAGCGAAGCAATAAAAAGCTTCAAACCAGATATAGTACATGCTCAACATGTTTGGACACTTGCAGGAATTTCAGCAAAATGTTGTAAAGAAAATAATATACCAATGGTTGTAACATGCCATGGAACAGATATAATGGGAATATCAGATGAACAAAAAAGAGGCGAAAATTGGGGAACCAAATGGGCAAAGGAAGCAGTAGAATATGCGAATTCAGTAGTAACAATTTCAAAAGATAGTAACCAATTAGCAGAAGAAGTTTTACCAGAGACAAAAGGAAAAACTAAATGGATAAGAAATGGCGTTGATATGAGTGTATTCTCAAAAGAAGATAATATAAACAAAAAAGAAGTGTTAAAATCTCTTGGAATTGAAAAAGAATATGATAAAGTAGTAAGTTTTGTAGGAAAGTTAACAGATTTTAAAGGCGTAGATGTGCTTATAGATGCAGTTTCCATGTATGAAAAGCAAAATCCAAATGTATTAACTTTAATAGCTGGAGATGGTGAATTAAGAGGTCAATTAGAAGAACAAGTAAAAAGATTAGGAGTACAAAATTTAGTATTTTTAGGTAACAGACCACAAAATGTACTAAAGGAGATATATAACATAGCAGATTGTTCTTGTGTACCTTCAAGAAGAGAACCATTTGGATTAGTAGCAATTGAAGCAATGGCATGCGGAGCACCTGTAGTAGCAACAAATGAAGGTGGGTTACCAGACTTTGTAACACCAGATGTAGGAAGATTAGTAGATGTTGAAGATTCAAAAAGTTTAGCAGAAGAAGTAACAAAAATTTTAAAAGGCGAGATTACATTTGATAGAAGTGCAATTTCAGATAAAATGAGAAAATTATATTCACAAGATGCCCTAATGGGTGAATTTGTAGATGTATATAATGATGCTATAAATCAATTAAAGACTAGAGAATATTCTTCTGATGATTTTGAGATAGGAGATTAAACTAAAAAATAAAAAGAAAGTAATTAAAGAGTTACTTTCTTTTTTTTATGGTAAATATAAATTGATGAAAAAACCAGAAAACTTGAAAAAATTGACATAATATGATATACTATAAGTGGACACCCGTAGTTAAATTTTAAATCCTGTATGAGCAATTTTTGCAAAACATACAGGTGGAAGGAGAAAAAGAAATGCACATAAGAAGACGGATTTTACGGCAAGCAATAGCTGTAATAGCTATCTTGCTGGCAGGCACAACAGCGATTACAGACGGAAAAGGAGAACCGTTGGCTTCAGTAGAAGCCACGTCTAAACCCATGTCAGAGCTGAGAACAGTTTCGGAAGTGGACTCCAAAGAATTTTTCGTTAAAGTGCCAAATCCGACACCAATGCAGATAACAATGCCGACCTCAATGCCGACACCTACGCCAACACCCACGCCGGCACCCACGTTGGCACCTACGCCGACACCTACGCCGACACCTACGCCGACTCCCACGCCCACGCCGACTCTCACGCCCACGCCTACTCCTACACCGACATCGGCTCCTACACTGGAACCTACTCCAGCTCCCACAGTTGAACCAGAACACGAGGAACCTGAATATCAAGAGGAAACTCAAGAATCAGGCGACGGATGGGCCTATATGGGCCAATTTATGGTAACCGCATATTGCGGTTGCTCAGAATGCTGTGGAGAGTGGGCAGGGAGTCCTACTGAAAGCGGTACATGGCCTGAAGAAGGTCGTACCGTAGCGGTAGACCCTTCTGTGATACCGCTAGGTTCTACCGTTATGATTGGCGGGAATACCTACATAGCGGAAGACACAGGAGGAGATGTCTATGGAGAACATATTGATATGTTCTTCTGGGATCATGGAACGGCTCTGGACTTTGGGGTCCAATATAAGGAAGTGTATCTTTATGTTGGAAACTAAGGGTCGACAAAGCAAGGAGAAAGCAATGCAATCTCCTTGCTTTCTCCATTTAAAACAAGACAAAAAGTAAAAGATATGATATAATAAGAAAAAACAAACGTTGAAGGGAATGAGAAAAATAAAAAAACTAATAAATATACTAAAAAATAACAGTATTTTTTTAATAGGAACAATACTATTAATATATAAAAGCATATTTTTAAATACACTTTTAGGATTAGAAAATAGTATAGATGTTATATTATACATGTTAATAGTTTCATTACTAATAATGTGCCCAACAATAAATAATAGAAATAAATTCAGTTATATATATTTAAACGTAGTTTATACAATTATAACTATTATTATATATGCTGATTTCCTTTATTATGGCTATTCTTCAAATTTTTTATCATTTTACCAAATAGAAAATTTACAATATGCAAAAGAAATAGGAAGTGGACTAATATATATTATTAATATACAAAATATGATATTGTTTTGCTTTGATAATATTATGTTAGCAATAGGTAGTGTTATATTATACAAAAGAACAGAAAAAATAAATAATAATAACAAAATAGCAAAAGCAATAATAATTATTATCATTTTACTAATAAATATAGTAACAGTAAAAAATAAAATAAATGATATATATAAATCAAAATCATATAATAAATCATTAATAGTTCAAAATGCATCAATATATTATTATCACTATGAAGATTTAAAAGACTATATTTCTAATCTATTAAAAAAAGAAGAAGTAGATGAAGAAAAAGTAAAACAAATATATGAAGAAGTACAAAAAGGAAAAATAGAAGAAACAAAATATACAGGAATTGCACAAAACAGTAATGTAATAATTGTTCAATTAGAAAGTTTAAACGAATATGTTATAGGAAAAAAAGTAAATGGAAAAGAAATCATGCCAAATTTAAATAAATTCTTCTCTGATAATATTTATTGTAAAGACATGTATAATCAGGGGCTTGGCACAACAGCAGATTCTGAATTTGAAATGGAAAATTCCATGTTTCCATTAGAAAATGGATATGTATTTCAAAAATATTCTAATAATACATGGTTAGATATATATACAACATTACGAGATAAAGGATATTATACTTCATTTATGCACCCAAATGAAAGCACATTTTGGAATAGAGAAGAAGTATATAAAGCAGGATATCATATAGATGAATATAATGATATTAATAAATTTCCTAATATTGAAGATGCAGGAGAATTCTATTCAGATGAAGGATTTTTTGAAGAAGCAGTTAATATAATGGACAAGTATAATAAAAAATTTTGTACTACATTAGTAAGTGTAACAACACATATTCCATTTTACTTAGACGGAGTATCTAATATAGAAAATAAATTAACCATTAAGGAAGAAGATTTAAAACAATATGAAGATGACACATTTAGAAGATATTTAATATCTTGCAATTTTGTAGATTATGCATTTGGTAAATTTATTCAAAATCTAGAAGAAACAGGATTATTAGAAAAAAGTATTATAATTGTATATGGTGACCATGGAGCAGGGCTAACAACTATAGACCAAATTGAAAAATTATATAAAGAAAATCAAATAGAATACACAAAATTTGAGGATACAACAAAAGATATACATGTACCATTTGGTATGAAAATACCAGGAATAGATGAAAATATAGCAATAGAAAAATCAGTATCAAAAATTGACATTAAACCAACTATATTAGACTTATTAGGGGAAAAAGATAACTTTTCTTTAGGAAACTCTATATTTTCAGAAAAAGATGTATCATTTATAAAAGGACTAGGATATATAACTAGCAAAAATTATAACTTTAATGGTAAATATTATGATAGAAACACATTAAATGAAATACAAGAAACAGAAGAAGCACAAATCTTATTAAAAGAAATGGAAAACGAAATTTATTTATCAGATACAATTATAAAAAATAATATGATAAAAAAATAGGTAAAAAACTATTGACACTATTCCTTATTTTTGATAATTTATATTAAGAAAAAATAAGGAGGAAAATATGAGAAATTTAATTGATATTAAAGAACTAACAGTAGAAGAAATCGATGAACTAATAAAAGTAGCCAAAGATATTATGCAATTTCCTGATAAATATTCAGAGAAATGTAAGCATAAAAAATTGGCTACTTTATTTTTTGAGCCAAGTACAAGGACAAGACTTAGTTTTGAAACAGCAATGCTAGACTTAGGTGGAAATGTAATAGGATTTTCAGAAGCCTCATCAAGTTCTGCATCAAAAGGAGAAACTGTAGCAGATACTATTAGAGTAGTAGGTGGATATGCTGATATTATAGCAATGAGGCATCCAAAAGAAGGAGCACCATTAGTAGCATCACTAAAA
>CANQJY010000064.1 GCA_947624365.1 uncultured Clostridia bacterium | reverse complement strand
AAATAAAATTGTTAAACTGCTAATTTGTAAAATTAGTTCTCCACTACTTGCATTTGGAAATAAAAGATTTAGAATTGGTCCTGCAAATATGCACATTCCTACTGTACATGGTAAACCTATTAGCATAGATATTAATAATGAAAATGATGTTTTCTTTGTAATTGTTTTTTTGTCTTTTTTTGCTTTTGCTCCAGATATTGCTGGCACTAATGCTGTTGCAAATGCTACGTTTATAGATAATGGTAAACTAGTTAGCATATCTACTTTTCCACCTAAAATACCATATTGTGCTAATGCTTCGCTTTCTGGTAAGAATTGTTTTAGACTTCTTACTACTGTAAATGAATCTATATTTTTATTTAATGATGACATAATGGCTGTTAAAGCAATTGGTGCTGATACTAATAATACTTTTTTTATAATCGTTTTTACTCTTTCATATTGGTAATTCACTGTTGACTTAATTTCTCTTGCTATTTCTTTACGAATAGTTTGATAATATAAATACAAATATCCAAATCCTGCAAATGTTGCAATTGTTGTAGCAAGTGTTGCTCCTGCTGCCATCCATTCTGTTGAAACATGTGATATGATTGCGACAATTTCTACAATAATAATTGTAAGTGCAGTTTTAAAGACTTGTTCTAATGTTTGCGATCTGGCTGTTGCCTTTATATTTTGCCTTCCGTTGCAATATCCCCTCATAACAGAACTAATTGCAACAAAGAATATTGCTGGTGATAATGCAACAAGAGTCATTTCCGCTTCTGGTATTTGTAACCAATTATATGCAATCACATGTGCTCCAAAAAATAACATTAAACTACCTATTAATCCAATAATTGCAAATGTAGCAAATGCAATTTTAAAAATACGATATGCTCCTTTGTGATCTCCAATTGCTACTCTTTCTGATACAAGTTTAGATATTGCATTTGGTACTCCAATAGATGAAATTGTAAGTAACATGGCATAAATTTGATAACTACTTGCTACAATCCCATTCCCTTCGTCTCCAAATCCTTGTCTATTTGTTAAATATAAAGTATATACCATTCCTAATAGTTTTATAAGGACTTGTGAAAACATAAGTGTTAGTACTCCTTGCAAAAATCCTTGTTTATTTTTTGATGGCATTTTATCCTCCTTGTAAACTTGATTTATTACTTCATTTTATGCAATTCTTTTTTCCCTATGCTCTTAATTTCATTGATAACAATTTTGATATTCCATTTTCTTCCATAGTAACACCATATACACTATCTGCTGCCTCCATTGTTCCTTTTCTATGAGTAATTACTAAAAATTGTGTGTCTTTTGCAAATCTTTTCAAATATTCTGCATAACGATATACATTAACATCATCAAGTGCTGCTTCAATTTCATCTAATACGCAAAATGGTGCTGGATTAATTTTTAAAATGGCAAATAATAATGCAATAGCAGTTAAAGCTTTTTCTCCACCTGACAATAACATCATATTTTGCAATTTTTTTCCTGGTGGCTGTGCTGTAATTTCTATACCACATTCTAAAATATTTTGTTCATCTTCTAATTTAACTTCTGCTTTTCCTCCACCAAATAATTGTGAAAATACTTCTCCAAAATTTTTATTAATTTCTTTAAATTTAAGTTTAAATTGTTCTTTCATAATTTGTGTCATATCTGTTACTATTTTTCTTAATTTTGTCATTGTACTTTCTAAATCTAATCGTTGTTCACTCATAAAATCATAACGTTCTTTTAAATTTTTATATTCTTCAATTGAATCTAAATTAACACTTCCTATTTCCTTCATTTGTGTTCTTAATTCATTTACTTTCTTCTTTGTAGCAGTAATGTTACTTGGCTTTTCATACTTTTCTACTCCATTTGGTGTTAATTCATATTCTTCCCATAATTTGTTTATAATTTGTGTGATTTCTTCTTGTGCTTTTGTTTTCTTAACTTCTAATTTTACTAATTGTCCTTTTAAATCTTCTATAATACTAAATTTTTCTGTTATTTGTTCTTCTTGATTTTCTAATTTTTCATTTTTATCTTTTCTTTCTTGTTTTAGTTCTTCTATTTTGCCACTACTGTTTTGTACATCTTGTTTAATTGTTTCTATTTTTTCTTTTATTTCTTGAATTGCCTGTTCTAAATTAATGTTTTCTTGTTTACTTTGCTCAATTTGTTCTTCTTTGTTTTTAATTGTTTTTTGGTTTGCTTCTTTTTCTTGATTAATTCTTTCTTTTATTTCTTCAATAGAGCTTTCACTTTCATCAAAAGAAGATACAGATATTTTTAGGTTAGTAATATCAGAATTTAAATCATCAATATATTTTTGATTATCTTTATTCAATTCAGCATATTCTGTAATGATTTGTGTCAATTTTTCTGTTTCTTCATTTATGGCTTCTATTTCTTTCTTAATTTGTTCTTTTTCATCTAGTTGTTGCTTTTTATCTTCTTCTAATTGTTTTTGCTCATCTTTTAATTTTTGTAAACGAGTTTCAAGTTTATTAATACTTTCTTCAAATGATAGCATTTTTTGCTTTTGGGTTGCATATTCTATTTCATTTTCTTGTAGTTGCTTTTCCAAATTTTCTACAATTTCAGAAATGCTTTTTATATCCTGCTCATCTTTTGATTTTTTTGCCTCAATATCTTGTACTTTTTCTTGTATTTTCTTTATCTCTTTGCCTAATCTTTCAATTTCTTTGCTTCTTCCTAGTATGTTAACTGTTTTTTTAGCTACTGCTCCACCAGTTATAGCTCCTGATGCATTAATTACATCCCCTTGTGTTGTTACAATTCTAAAACTATATCCATTTTGTTTTGCAACCTTAATTGCTGTATCCATATTATCTACAACTACAGTTCTTCCTAGTAAATTTAACACTATTTGTTCATGTTTTTTACTGTATTTTACTAAATCTGATGCTATCCCTATAATCCCTTTTTCATTACCTTTTATTTTATCTAGTTTTTTCCCTTTAACAGATGTAATTGGTAAGAATGATGCTCTACCAATATTATTTTTACGTAAGTATTCTACTAATTTTTTTGCATTTGCTTCTGTGTCTGTTACTATATTTTGTAGAGATAGTCCTAAACACATTTCTATTGCTGTTTCTAAATTTTCTGGCACTTCTATTAAATTTGCTAAAACACCTTCTACACCTTTTTTTAAATTTATATTTGTTTCACAATCTTTTAATAATGTTTTTACACTTTTTGTGTATCCTTCTTTTTCTCTTTCTGTTTCTATTAAAAAACGTTGCCTTGATTCTTTTATGCGCATTTCGTTTAACATTGTATTAATTTTTTCCTCATATGCTTTGATTTTTTGGTCTGCTTGTTCTTTTTGTTTTGTAATTTTTTCTAATTCATTTTTTGTTTTGTTTCTTTTTGCTTCCATTTCATAAAATTCTTTAGCAATTTCTTCTTTTTGCATACGAGTATTGTCTAATTCTGATATGTTTACTTGTATTTCTTGTTTTATTTGCTTTTGCCTTTTTTCGTCATTTTCATAGTTGATTTCTTTTTCTTGAATTTGTGATTGTTTTTCATATTTTTGATCTGTATTTTCTTCTACTTTCTTTTTGTAATTTTCTATTTCTAATTCTTTACTAGAAAGTTTTTCAGTTAATTTGTCTAATTCTTGTTGTTTTTGTGCTAGTTCATTTGCAAATTTTTCTTTGTTTTGTTTTAAATTTTCACGTTTTTGCTCTTTTTGTTTTTCTTCTTCTTCTAATTCTTGTAAACGTACCTTTTTTTCTTCTATTTCTTCTATAAATCGTTTTTGATTTTCTTTGTTATTAGCTATTCTTGTTTGTGACACACTAATATCTGCATTTAACATCTCTATTTCTTTTTGACTTTCAAATCCAAGATTTGACATGTTTTCTATTTTATTTGTAATTTCATCAATTGCGTTTTTTAATTCTTCTTTTACATGTTTTATTCTTTCTAGTTTTATTTCTTCTTCTTCACAATGTTCTCTAGTAATTGTTTCATCTGTTGTTATTTTTTCCAATTCTTGCTTGTTTTGATTTATATTATATAGAAATAGGCCTACTTCTATATCTTTTAATTCTTCTCTTAAATTAAGATATTTCTTAGCTTTTTCTGCTTGATTATTTAATGGTTCTAAATTGGCTTCTATTTCTGTAATAATATCATTAATTCTTAGTAAATTTAATTTAGTATGTTCTAATTTTTTTTCAGATTCTTGTTTACGAATTCTATATTTTACAATTCCTGCTGCTTCTTCAAATATGTGCCTTCTATCTTCTGATTTATTACTTAAAATTTCATCAATTTTTCCTTGTCCTACAATTGAATATCCGTCTTTTCCTATTCCTGTATCCATAAATAATTCTAATACATCCTTTAGCCTGCATGGAACTTTATTTATATAGTAACCTGTTTCTCCACTTCTATATAGTTTTCTTGTAACTGTTACTTCTGTATATTCAATTGGCAATGCACCATCTGTATTATCAAATACTAGTGAACTTTCAGCAAAACCTAAAGATTTTCTGTTTTGTGTTCCTGAAAATATGATGTCTAATGATTTTGAACCTCTTAATGATTTTATACTTTGTTCTCCTAGTACCCATCTGATTGCGTCTGATATATTGCTTTTACCTGAACCATTTGGTCCAATTACTGTTGTAATTCCCTCTTTTAGTTCGATGATTGTTTTGTCTGCAAAAGATTTAAATCCTTGCATTTCAATTCTTTTTAAATACATTTTCTACCACCGTACTTAGTTTATATCATTTTTCTTTTTTTGTAAAGATTTTACATATGGTTTGCTACTAATTCTGCTATTTGATAAATAAATCTTTGCTTTTCAGGTGTGCATTTTTCTAATATCTTTTTAAAATCTTGATTTAGGTAAACTTCAGTATCTTCTGTTGTTCCTGTTATAAAGTATCCTACTGGTACTTTTAATACTTCTGAAATTTGTACAATACGTTTTAAATTAATTGATGTTTTACCTGTTTCTATTCTGCTATAAAAAGCAACAGATGTTCCAATTATATCTGCCATTTTTTCTTGAGTAAGATTATTTTTTACTC
>CANQJY010000063.1 GCA_947624365.1 uncultured Clostridia bacterium | reverse complement strand
GGAGGAAGTTTAACAATTCTTGCTACAGCACTAATAGAAACAGGAAGTAGAATGGATGATGTTATATTTGAGGAATTTAAAGGTACTGGTAATATGGAAGTTTATCTAGACAGAAAACTTTCTGAAAAAAGAGTATTTCCAGCTATTGATATAAACAAATCTGGTACTCGTAGAGAAGAATTATTATTATCTGATGCTGAGTATGATACTGTAACTAAGATTAGAAGTGCATTAAATGAGGGTAATCAAGCCAATATTACAGAAACACTTATTAAGCTTATTACTTCGACAAAATCAAATGAGGAATTTATATCTAAATTTAGGCTAGTAAGCAACAACTTGGGAAGGTAATATTTATTGACTTATAACTAAATATATGGTATTATGTATACGTAAATAATTTTTTTTAATATATATCCGACCGATAAAGGAGGAAGTGTAATGTCGAAGCGTTTCAATGATTATTCTCGGAGAATGATTTGGGAATTGGCAAACGAGTATGCTGATTCTCCGGCTGAATGTTCAAGGACATATTTTTGCAAAAAGGAGGGTATATCGCAAGGAACATTTTACAAGCTTCTTCATGTAGCGATTGAAGAATGGATTGTGGATGAAGATACCGCTAGGCGAATTGCACGGAAATCTGAGCTTAATGCTGCTCATGGCTCTGAATCTGAGGCTGGTGCTCTTCAGTCACGTCATGCCTATGATGAGAGTTTTAAAAAGCGGGAAAAGTACGAAATTTCACGTTCCACAGTAAAAAGATATGCTACTATGTATGCGTACTCGCAATTTCCTCAGTCGTACTTTAAAAAGGCTGAACTTATGCCTACACCTTTCTTTAATGCATTGCTTAAGAAGGCGATTATTGAGGGAATTGTTTCTGATGAGGTGGTTAGAGAACTGAAATTGAAGGCTCTTCGAAATAACGGCTCTGTTTCTTCGGTATATGACTTTTTTAGTGATTTGGAACAGCAGAGGAAGGAGTTTAAGAAAGATAAAAAAACTAGAACCCAAAAGCTTGAAGAACAGAAAATGGCACAAAAAGACTTTGCTCAAATGAGCATTGAAGACTATGGAATTCCAGATGAAATGGAGGAATATAAGAATTCCATACAGGAAGACTAAGATATTGGCCCGAAACTTAGAGTAAAATCTAGTTTCGGGTTTTTTTAATATTAAATTACCGGATTTTTAATAAAAAACCTTATTTTTGCTTGAACTATGCCAAAAAATGTGTTATTATATTAAAGCATGCTAACATAGTTAAATAAAAATTATATAGATAAGTCATAAAAGAGAGGTGAAAGAAATGAAAGCAGGAATACATCCAGAATACAAAGAAGCTACAATTAAATGTGGTTGTGGCAACATTATAAAAGTTGGTTCAACAAAAGAGAATATGTCAGTCGAAGTTTGCTCAAAATGCCATCCATTCTATACAGGAAATCAAAAATTCCAAGCAACTGGTGGTAGAGTTGAACAATTTAAGAAAAAATATGGTATTAAAGATTAAAAAAAACCAGTCCTTAGGAGTAAGTATTTTTAATAAGAACAATTTTTATTAAAAATATTCCTAAGGCTTTTTTTATATTTTAACATTTTTTTAAAATTTTCTTTCAAAATCATAGTAATTTGCTGATATTGTGTAAATTACTTTTTATTCTAGCAATTTTATTACTATAAGAAATCTAATAATAAAATTCGTTTTCTACAAATTTAAAAATTATATAAACATACTTGCATAATAATCTTTTGCTATTACTTTAATCAATAAAACATATTTGATTTGGATTGTTATTTTTGTATTGCTATGATATGATTATTGCGAAATGGATTTATTTCTAAAATATAGAACATGTTTACTAAAATAGTAAACATAAAAGGAGTTGTAAATATGTCAGAAAAAATACAAGAAGCTCAACAAAGATTAAAAGATTTAGGCTATTTTGCATCAGAAGATTTAGCCAAAATAGTACTATTATTTGAAGCATCAGGAAAAAAAGATAAAAAAAGTATTCCAACACTATTATTACAAGGAAAATCTGGAGCAGGAAAAACTTTTTTAGCTGAAACATTTTCTAAAATGATAGATGCTGATGAAAAATTTGTACAATGTTTTCCTAGAATGGGAACAGAAAATTTTCAATATGATGTTAATATTGAAGGTGTAATGAAACAAGATGCAGAGAGTTCAATTAAAGCAGGTATATTATTACAAGCATTACAACAATCTCAAAAAAGTCCAGTAGTTCTTATTATAGATGAATTAGATAAAGCAAGACCTGAAGTTGATTCTTTTCTATTAGATTTTTTGGAAAATGGAAGATTAACAACTGGTACGGATACATATGAAAAAGGAAAATTTCCAATCTATACTTTTATTACATCGAATGACAAAAGAGAAATAGATGAAGCATTAATAAATAGAAGTAAAAGGGTTGAAGTTCCTAGACCAAGTAAGGATTTATTTTTAGAAATATTAGGTTTACCTGAAAATCACTATTTAGGTTATATTTATGATAAGTGTCCTAATTTTTCTATAAGACAAGCCAGACAATACATTGAAGATCTAGAAATTTTAGGAACAGAAATAGATGAGGAAGCTTTATCTCAATATATTAACTTAGATGAATTAGATGTAATGTCTTTAGCAGATTTGCAACATTTGGAAGAATTGGAAAGCGAAAAATTAGAGATTGATTTACCAGATTTGGAAATTTGTCAAATTAATTTAAGTAAGATTAATTCTAATGTAGTTCCATTATGGGTTAATCTGTTAATGAACTCTGGTGAAAAATTTGAATTTGAATCTAAAGAAGAAGATAATTATTATGGTAGATCAGAAAATATATATGTAACTATAAGAAATATATATCAATTAGAATTACTCAGAAACTATGGATTATCTGATGTAGCTTATAGAGGTTGGTTTGCTCATGAATTATCAAATGATGAAATAGAATCAGAAAATATTATATGGGCAGGAAATAAAAGTAAAAGAGATGGAACTAGATTTGGAATAAAAATTGATGGAGATAGAATGTATAGAATAGCCATGAATAGAGGTTCAACATATATTTACTTAGATTCTTCAACAGATAATACTTTAGAACACTACTTAGGACAAGAAGAACACAAAATAGAACAAGAAAAATACGAAATAGATTCAGAATATGGCAATGATGATGGTATGGATTTTGATTAATAGGAGGATTAAGTATGGCTTTGCAATATGATATTAATAGAATATTTGCCGAACTAGAACAACAAGCTATAAGAAAGAAAGAGCAACAAAAAACACAAGAAGATGACAAAGAAAATAATCCTATTGAATCATCAGAAGATGCTCCAAAAACACAAGAAATTGCACCTGCTATCTCTAAAATGACAGAAGATACTCACGGTGGAGATGAAGCATCTAAAGAAATAAAAAATTCTCCTAATTCAATAGATAATGGCGAAAATTCAGACAAAAAGAATAAAAGTTCAAAAACGAAAAATACTGGTGAAAATGGCAAAGGTGTTGGTTTAGGGCATGGAGATGAACTAACTTCTAATGAAGAAAAGAAAGAATTAGATGATAAAAAAACTTCTTCAAAAGGTTCTTTACCCAAAAAAGATTCTAAAAAAGATAAAAGTGAAGAAAAAAAATTAGAAGAAGAACAAGATGGAGACTATTTTATGACAACAGAAGGTAGCAATCCAAGTAAAAACAAACCTAAAACTACTCCAGAAAATTTACAACAAGCCGTTGAAAAATTATTTGAAGAAAAAAAGAAAAAACAAGATGATTTTAAAAGCCAAAATAAGCAGGAATATTTAAAAAAATACATATTTGAAATTATAAAAAAAATTGCAGCTCAGCATGCTGGAATAGATAAACAAGATGGTTCAGAAACTTATGATAAAAAGCAAATGCTTGGTCATATGTTAAAACATCAAAATTATAGATTATTAGGGGATAAATACGATTTAAAAGATGCAAGATATGTTCAGTTTTTTATTGATACATCAGGAGTTTATGGTTGTGGTTCTAATAAAATATTGAACGAACTTATTCCAGAAGTTATTAGTATGCTTGAAAGACAAGGTTATGAATGTTATATTGCAGCTTGTGGAAACGGATTTTATCAAAGAGATATGGTTGAAGATGAATATTATGGAACTAGAAAAACATTAGAAAGTTATAATGTTGGGAAAGTAAATAAAATAGCTTGCCCTACTCCACAAACTGCGGCAAAAATGGCTAATGAAGCTGAATTTTCTGTAATACTTGCTGATTTTGATGGCTTATCTTCTATTTGCGAAATGGCTAATCTATGCCAAAAAGATAAAATACCATATTTTTTATGTACTGAGGATAGATATCCATGGGAAGATCCAACATTACATAATTGGGTTAAACCTAAATTATGCTATTATAATCCTGAACTTGTATATGATGTATCAATGGATGGAAATCCTACTTTAGAGCAATATGAGGATAGACAATACTATAATAACAATGAACAAGATGATTATGAGCAAGATGATTATGAGCAAGATGATTATGAGCAAGATGATTATGAGCAAGACGATTATGAGCAAGGCGATTATGAACCAGATGATTATGATGACTATTAGTAAAATGATGGTATGGATTATAATGATTAACAGGAGTTAAAAGTATGATAGATAAAATTTTAATAGCAAAGAAATTAGAAAGCTTTTTTATTAAGACTAATCCAGAAAGTCTTTTAAAAGTATTTGTGATTAGTTTTTTATTTGATAAAACTAGTTATATAGAACCTATAGTAGGTTATGAAAATGCTTTAAATATGTTAGATAAATTCATATATAATTTAGAAAATAACATTAAAGCATTTAAAAAACTAGATAAATACCATTCTATTTATGCTAAGTATGATTTTAAGGAAAAAGATCTAAATTATTATATGATTAATGATTATAGAAATTTTAAAAATATTTCTTTGAATACTGAACAAAAAAAAGCATTTATTATTAAAGAATTTATGATAATGATGTATAAAGAATTTGAAACAATTACAAATATTTATACCGTAAATGGAAAAATTGTTTCTAATAGTTTTTATATTGAGGATAGAAATGGTCGCTATCCTGATTATGAACTGAACCCAAAAAGTTAGACACTTTTTAGATTTAGTTAATTATGCAATTAAAGAGGAATGAATTCTGTATT
>CANQJY010000062.1 GCA_947624365.1 uncultured Clostridia bacterium | reverse complement strand
TAAGTATAAAAATACGAAAACTATTAAATATGAAGTATCTTGTAGTAAAAGAACATATATTAGAACACTTTGCGAAGATATTGCAAAAGAACTGAAAACTATTGGATATATGAAAAATCTAATTAGGACACAAGTAGGAGATTTTACTATTAAGCAATCAGTGCAATTAGAAGAAATAGAAAAAAATAATAAAATTATTGCAAAAAAAATCATATCAATCGAAGAAATATTTAAGGATAAACGAGCAATTGTTTTGGAAGAAAAAAAACTAAAACATTTTTTGAATGGAGTTAAATTAACAAATGAAAATCCAGATGGAGTATATCGTATTTATCAAGCAAATAATTTTATTGGAATTGGGACAATACAAGGAAATTTATTAAAACGAGATATAATTTTATAAAACATCTCATATATTTGAAATATGTGAGGTGTTTTTATGTATTATATCTATGAAAATGACAAGCCTAATTTTTTGTACCAAATATTTAATATTATTAAAATAGATGGAAATAGGATAATATTACCAATAAAAATAGCAACAACAGATAAACAGTTAATAAAGTTAGCTAAAAAAACAGCAAAAATAATGCAAACTGTAAATAACAAAAAAATCGTTTTAAGTAAAAAAATTCAAAATCAAAAAGTATTTGTAAATGAATTGCAAATGTATCCGCTAGAAATAATTGATGGAAAATGGCTATATTTTATGCTACTTCCAGAAATACTAGAATATATTTTAGAAAAGCAAGGGGAAAAGAAGGAAGAAAGCACAGTACATATATTAGTAAATGATATAAATGAAAATATAATAGAATTTATAAAAATTCTAACAAATAATTATAAAACAATTTGTGTTGTTACAAAACATGCCGAAAAATTACGAAAAATTGAAACACAAATACTAGAAGATACAGGAACAATACTTACTGTTATGAATAATAAAAGAAAAAGTTTAGTAAAAGCAAAAATTATTGTTAATATAGATTTTCCAGAAGAGTTTGTAAATCAATATTCTATATATGAAAATGCAATAATCATAGATATACAAGCAAATATAACTATTAAGAAAAAAAGATTTAATGGAACTGTAATTACAGATTATGATATATGTATAAATAACAAACCAGAATATATAATAGAAGAAAAATTATTTAATTCAAAAGATTTATATGAAGCAGAGTTTTATAAAAAGCAACCATATCAATTTGTAAGAAAAAAAATTCAAAAAGATGCAGTAAAAATTACACAGTTATACACTAAAAATGGCAAAATGTAAATAGTTATTAAATTTTTCTTAAAATTCTTTGTAAAGCCTTTATTTTTTCTAGCAAATGTAATATAATGGTGTTGTCTAATTTAGGACAGGAGGTATTTATTATGCCAAATAACAAAGAAAATAGGAAAAAAAATATACAAAAAAATAATACAAGAAAAAGAACATCACCAAATAAAAAAAGTTCAACAAGAAAAGTAGAAGCAACTAAAGAAATTGCAAAAGTAAAAAGAAAAAACAAAAAAAATAAATTTTCTCTAAAACATCCAAAATTAATGTTAGCTATAAAAATTTTAATTGTTCTATTTTTATTACTTTGCGTTATTGGAGCTGGAATTGTTGCAGCAATGTTCTTTGGATTGTTTGGAGATGATTTTGAAATTACTAAGGAAGAATTAGTAATTGGAACATCAAATTCTATTGTACTAGATATTAATGGAAATGAAATTGCAAATTTAAGTAAAGATCAAATGAGGCAAATCATTACATTAGATGAAATGTCAGAATATTTACCAAAAGCATATGTTGCAATAGAAGACAAAAGATTTTACGACCATGATGGTGTAGATTGGAAAAGAACGGGTGGAGCTATTATAAATACTGTATTTAAAGGTGGCTCATCATATGGTGGAAGTACAATTACACAACAATTGGTAAAAAATATCACAAATGAAAAAGAATCTTCAGGAATAGCAGGTATTTTGAGAAAAGTAAAAGAATGGGCAAAAGCTTATCAAGTAGAAAGAATGATATCAAAACAACAAATTTTAGAGTTGTATTTAAATATCTTATTTGTTGGTGGAAAAGATATTCATGGAGTAGAATTAGGGGCACAATATTATTTTAGTAAAAGTGCAAAAGATTTAGATTTAGCAGAATGTGCATTTTTAGCAGGAATTAACAGTTCTCCAAATTACTATAATCCATTTGAAAAGCAGGAAACAGAAGAAGAACAGACAAAATTAAATGAGAGAATTAAAAGCAAAACTCTAACAGTATTAAGTGAAATGAAAGATCAAGGCTATATTGAAAATGAAGAAGATTATAACACAGCAGTTGCAAAAGTAGAAGCAGGAATAGAATTCAAACAAGGAAATGTAGAAAATGGAGCAACATATTCATACCATACAGATGCAGCATTAAAACAAATTATAGAGCAAGTAATGGAAGAAAAAAATGTAACAAGAGAATTTGCTGAAAAATATATTTACAGTAGTGGATTAACAATTCATACAACATTAAATCCTGAAGTGCAAGAAAGAGTAGAGCAAGAATTTGCAAAAACAAATTATCAAATAAAAGGGCGCGAAAAGAAAAAAGATGGAACATATAAAAATGAACATGCACAAGCAGGTATGGCAATTCTAGATTATAAAACAGGGCAAGTTATTGCAGTAGGTGGCAATTTAGGAGAGGCGACAGCAACAGGTTGGAATAGAGCAACTCAAATGGTAAGACAAACAGGATCTTCTATAAAACCAATTGCAGATGTGGCTCCAGCTTTACAAGAAGGAATTATAACAGCAGCAACAGTATATAATGATGTAAAAACAGACTTTAATGGATATTCTCCAAAAAATGACGGAAATAGAGAACGTGGCGAAATTAATATAAGACAATTTATTGCAACATCACAAAATGTTCCAGCAGTTAAAATTATGAGAGAATTAACACCAACTAAGTCTATACAGTATATGGAAAAAATGGGAATAACTACTTTAGATGAAGAAAAAGACAATCAATTACCATTAGCAATTGGAGGATTAACAAATGGTATTAGTCCATTAGAAATGGCGGCAGCTTATGGAACAATTGCAAATGATGGAGTGTATGTTACACCTACATTCTACACTAAAGTAACAGATGCAAATGGAAATGTTGTTTTAACACCTAAACAAGAACATAATAAAGTATTTTCAGAACAAGTTGCATATATTGCTAGGTCAATTATAGAAGAACCAGTAAAATCAGGAGGAACAGCAACTTATTGTGCAATTCCAGGAAAAGAAACTTGTGCAAAAACAGGAACAACAGATGGATCAAAAGATAGATGGTTATGTGGTATGACACCATATTATGCAGCAGCTGTTTGGTTTGGATATGATGAACCAGAAGAAATAGTATGGAAGACTACAAATCCAGCAGGATTAATCTGGTCAAATGTTATGAAAGATATTCACAGAAATTTAGCAAATGCAAGTTTTAATACACCATCAGGTATTGTACAAGAAACTGTTTGTAGAAAAACAGGATGTTTAGCAACATCAAGTTGTACTGACACATATAAAGAAATGTTCTCACAAGGTAATTTACCAGAAAGGTGTGAAGGGCATGGTGTTCAAAAAATTTGTACAGAGTCTAATAAAGTAGCGACAGAATATTGCCCAGAAACAAAGAATAATAGTTATGGGGGAACTATTCCAAAAGAGAGTTTGAATTTATGGAAGCCAAGTTCAAAAACTGCTGGAGGAAAAATAACAGGAACATGTACTATACATACACAGCCAACACAAAGCAATACAACAACTAATAATTCATCAAATACAACAAATACATCAAAAAATAATACAACAAATACAGCAAACACTACAAATACTTCAAAAAATCAAACAAGTACAAATAGTACGAATACACAATCAACAAACACATCAAAGAACACAACAACAACTAATACAGCAAATCATGTGGAAAATTAATAAAAGATTAGCGGATTAGTAAAATCCGCTAATTTAGTAATATAAATGGAGGTATTTATTATATGCAAATATATTTTAATAATACATTGACAAGACAAAAAGAATTATTTGAACCAATTGATAAAAAAGAAGTTAGAATATACTCTTGTGGGCCAACTGTATATAAAGATGCAACTATTGGAAATTTAAGAACAAATATCTTTCAAGATGTATTAAGAAGAATGTTACAATATAATGGATATAAAATTAAACATGTAATGAATATTACAGATGTAGGACATTTAGTTTCAGATGGTGATGATGGTGAAGATAAAATGATAAAATCTGCAAGAGAAGAACATAAAACACCATTAGAAATCGCAGAATATTATACCAACTTATTTTTTAAAGATCTTGAAGACCTAAATATTCAAAAACCTGAAATTATTTGTAAAGCAACAGAACATATTCCAGAAATGCTTTCTTATGTAAAAGAATTAGTTGAAAAGGGATATGCATATGAAACATCAACAGCTATATATTTTGATATTTCAAAGTTAGATAAATATCCAATTTTATCAAACCATAATTTAGAAGAACAAAAAGCAGGAGCTAGAGTAGAAGTCGATAAAGAAAAAAGGAATCCATATGATTTTGCGTTATGGATAAAAGCACCAGAAAATCATTTAATGAAATGGGATAGTCCATGGGGACCAAGTTATCCAGGCTGGCATATTGAATGTTCAGCAATGGGACAAAAATATTTAGGTGAACAATTTGATATTCATACAGGAGGAATTGATTTAATACCAACACATCATGAAAATGAAATCGCACAAAGTAAAGGAAAATGTGGAAAAATACCAGCAAAATATTGGCTACATGGAGAATATTTATTAATTAATGGTGGAAAGATGTCAAAAAGTTTGGGAAATGTATATTTATTAAAAGATATTAAAGAAAGAGGATATGATCCACTAGTATATAAATTATTTGCGTATTCTTGCCATTATAGGAACAAATTAAATTTTACATGGGAAAGTATAGATTCAACTGCAAAATCTTTAGAAAGATTACGCAATAGTTATCAAACACATTTAAAAGGGACAGATATATTAGATGAAAATGAAAGAATGCAATTATTAGAACTTGAACAAAATTTCCATAAGGCAATTAATGATGATATGAATATGCCAGTTGCATTAAGTTATGTATGGGAAGTCGCAAAATTTGATAAAAAGTCAAAAGAAGTAGCAGATATGCTATACAAATTTGATACAGTTTTAGGAATAAAGATTGATAGTCAAGGAGATAAAATTATCCAAGAAGTTCCAAAAGAAGTATTAGAATTAGTAGAGCAAAGAAAAAAAGCAAGAGAG
>CANQJY010000061.1 GCA_947624365.1 uncultured Clostridia bacterium | reverse complement strand
AAAATAGATAAATATTTTGACTGTTTTTATAGTAAACAAGAAACTTTATTAGACTATTTAAATAATCAGTATATTATTGCAATAGATGAAACAAATAAGGTAAAGCAAAGGGAAAAAAATATTATAACAGACATGGATAATATAATAAAAGTACTTATTGAAAAAGAAAAAATTGTACCACAAGCTATTACTAATATAAAACCATATAATATAATAGAAAGCGAATTTGAAAAAAACGAAAAAACAATTATATATCTTGAAAAACAAGATACAAAAATAAAACAATCAATACAAGAATATGAATTTCAATATAAAGAAATTACATATTATAAAAATGAAATTGAAGCATTATTTCAAGACATTAAGAAAAATATACAAAAATCAATGAATATATATATCGTTGTATCAAACAAAGAAAAAGCCAAAAAAATGCAAGAAATATTACAGAAACAAGATATAATCAGTAAAATAGAAGAAAAGTTAGATAAAACAATTATTGTAAAAGCTAATCAGCAAATAGTAACAATTACTATTGGAAAATTAACAGAAGGCTATATTAACACTGAAATAGCACAAGTAGTAATTTCAGCAGATGAACTAATTGATGGAGGAAAAAGAAAAAAGAAATTTGCCAACCAAGCCTATAAAGAAGGAGAAAAAGTTGTATTTGCAGATTTAAAAGTAGGAGATTATGTTGTACATAAAAACTATGGGATTGGTATATATATTGGAGTAAATACAATTACAGCAGATGGAACAACAAAAGACTACATAAAGCTAAAATACCAGAATGAAGATGTTCTATATGTTCCAACAAACCAATTAGACTCTATTCGAAAATATATTGGTGGAGATGGATTAGCACCCAAAATCAACAAACTAGGAAGCAAAGATTGGAGAGAAACTAAAGCAAGAGTCAAGAAAAATTTACGAGAAGTAGCAAAAGAACTCATTGAATTATATGCAAAAAGAGAAAAAACAAAAGGATTTAGTTTTAGTAAAGATACTCCATGGCAAACACAATTTGAAGACCAATTTCCATATCAAGAAACAGAAGATCAATTAAGATGTATTGAAGAAGTAAAAAAAGATATGGAACAGTCAAAACCAATGGATAGGCTACTATGTGGTGATGTAGGATATGGAAAAACAGAAGTTGCAATTCGTGCAGCATTTAAAGCAGTAATGGACCAAAAACAAGTAGCATACTTAGTACCAACAACTGTATTAGCACAATAACAATATGAAGAATTTAAAAATAGAATGAAAGATTTTCCTATTAGAGTAGAAATATTAAATAGATTTAAAACAGCCAAATACCAAAAAGAAGTATTAAAAAAATTAGCATTAGGACAAGTTGATATTGTAATTGGAACTCATAGAATGTTGAGCAAAGATGTAGAATTTAAAGATATTGGCTTATTAATTATAGATGAAGAACATCGATTTGGAGTAAAAGCAAAAGAAAAAATCAAACAATACAAAGCCAATATTGATGTATTAACAATGACTGCAACACCAATTCCTAGAACAATGCATATGTCTATTGTAGGAATTAGAGATATGTCAGTAATATATGAACCACCACAAAATAGAAAGCCAGTTCAGACATATGTATTAGAATATGATACAGAAGTAATTAGAGAAGCAATAATTAAAGAAATAGAAAGAGATGGGCAAGTATTTTACATTTTCAACAATATAGAAAATATTCAAAAAAAAGCAGATGATATTTCAAAACTTGTGCCAGAAGCAAATGTTACATATGCACATGGGCGTATGACAGGAAGAGAAATTGAAGATATTATGCAAGATTTCATTGATAAGAAGACTAATGTATTAGTATGTACTACAATTTTAGAATCAGGAATTGATATTCCAAATGCAAATACAATTATTGTAGAAAATGCGGATAGAATGGGTCTAGCACAATTATATCAAATTCGTGGAAGAGTAGGTAGAAGTGACAGGCAGGCATATGCGTATATAACATATAAAAGAGATAAAATGTTATCAGAAGTGGCAGATAAAAGACTAAAAGCAATTAAAGAATTCACTGAATTTGGTTCAGGGTTTAAGATTGCCATGAGAGATTTAGAAATTAGAGGTGCAGGAAGTCTATTAGGAGAAATTCAATCAGGCCATTTAGAGCAAGTAGGATATGATACATATTGTAATCTATTAGATGAAGTTGTCAAAGAAATGAAAGGAATTGAAATAGAACCAGATATTGATTTACTAATTGATTTAAATGTAACTAGATATATTCCTGATGAGTATATTGAAGATAGTAGTCAAAAAATAGAAATATACCAAAATATTGCATTGTGTAAAAACGAAAAAGATATAGAAAAAGTTGTAGATGAAATTATTGATAGATTCGGCAATATGCCAGGAGAGTTAGAAAATCTATTATATATAGCAAGAATAAAATATTTAGCTAAACCATTTTATATTACAAAAATTACAAGTAAAGGAACATCAGTTGTATTTACATTTGAACAAAGTAAATTTACAGTTGATGTAATAAAATTAGTAGAAAAATATAAAAATCAAATTAAATTTCAACCAGGTGTTAAACCAATGATTACATTAAAAATAGGGACAACAAATGAGAGGCAAATTTTAAATGATGTAACTAATTTTTTAAAGGATTTGAAAGTATAAAATAGCTTGCAATAGTGCAAAATAAAATAAGGAGAGAGGAAAAAATATGCAAACAATATCAAGTAAAGAAAATGAATACATCAAACATATAAAAAAATTAAAAGACAAAAAGTATAGAGATTTAAGCAATGAATATATAGTAGAAGGAATAAAACTAATTGAAGAAGCAATACAAGAAAAAGTTAAAATAAATCAAATTATAATATGTGATGATTGTGAAAAAATAGAAGCAATTCCTAAAGATTTAATGTATGAAATAGCCAAATATGAATGTATTTATGTTACAAAAAAAGTATTTGAAAGTATAACAAGTGTAGTAGCACCACAAGGAATAATTGCAATTTTAGAAAAAACAAATCCAAATCAAGAAATCAAATATGATGAAGATATTATAATTGCATTAGATGATATTCAAGATCCAGGAAATTTGGGAACGATTTTAAGGACTATAGATAGCATAGGATTAACACAAATATTAGTATCAAAAGGTACGGCAGATGTATTTAATCCGAAAGTAGTTCGCTCTACAATGGGAGCTATTTTCAGAGTAAAAATTATTGAATGTGAAGATTTGGCAAAAACATTAAAAGAAATCAAAAAACATAAATATGAAATTTTAGTTACATCTCTACAAACTGATAAAAGTATTTATGATATTGTTTATCATAAAAAAGTTATTGTTATTGGGAATGAAGCAAATGGTGTATCAACACAAATACAAGATATAGCAGACAAAAAAGTAAAAATTCCTATGTTAGGAAAAACTGAAAGTTTAAATGCGTCAGTTGCAACAGGAATTATTGCATATGAGTATGTTAGACAAAATTTAAATAGAGATTGACAAAAATGTGATATTACAATATAATAAACGCAAAAGGAATATAGTAAAATGAAATTAAACATTGTATTAGTGAATCCAGAAATTCCGCAAAACACAGGAAATATTGCAAGAACTTGTGCAGCTATTGGAGCAAAATTACATTTAGTACATCCATTAGGATTTAGTATATCAGAAAAAGCGATAAAAAGAGCAGGTTTAGACTATTGGGATAAACTAGAAATAGAAGAATATATATCATTTGAAGAATTCTTACAAACATATCCACCCGAAAAAAATAATATGTTTTTTGTTACAACAAAAGGAAAACATGTATATACAGAGCCACAATATAAAAACATGGACGAAATTTTTATTTTATTTGGGAGAGAAACAAAAGGATTACCAGAGGATATTCTAAAAAAATATATTGATAAAACAATTAGAATACCAATGAGAGAAACTTTACGATCACTAAATTTATCAAATTCTGTAGCAATAGTTGCATATGATATATGTAGACAGAAGAATTTTGAGAACTTAGAACAAATTAGTTCATATTTTAAATAAAAGCCGACTACAAATAGTCGGTTTTTATATTGTCAAAAGTAACTCCAAACAATGAATTAACATAAAATATAATAGACCAAAGAAAAGGAGGAACTTATGGAAAAAATATTAGAAGTAAAAAACATTAGTAAAACCTATCAAACCCCAAAAGGGGAAATACAAGCATTAAAAAATATAAATTTCAAAATAAAAAGTGGTGAATTTGTAAGTATAATAGGACCAAGTGGATGTGGAAAATCCACACTTTTATCAATTATTAGTGGATTAGAAGAAAAAACAACAGGGGAAATCTATATACAAGGCGAGAAAATAGAAGGAATATCAACACAAATAGGATATATGTTACAAAAAGATTGTCTATTAGAATGGAGAACTATTTGGAGTAATGTGATGTTAGGTTTAGAATTAAAAGGAATAAAAACAAAAGAAAGTAAAGAATATGTAGAAGGTCTATTACACAAATATCATTTATATGAATTCAAAGATAAATATCCACAAGAATTATCTGGTGGAATGAGGCAAAGAGTAGCACTAATTAGAACATTAGCCATAAAACCAAAAATTTTATTATTAGATGAAGCATTTTCAGCATTAGACTATCAAACGAGAATAATGGTAACAAATGATATATACTCTATTTTGCGAAAAGAAAATATTACAGCACTTATTGTTACACATGATATATCAGAAGCAATAAGCATGTCAGATAGAGTATTTGTTTTAAGTAAAAGACCAGGAACAATTAAGGATATTCATAAAATAGAATTTGATACAGAAGAAAGAAATCCAATTAACTGCCGAGAAAGTCCTAAATTTAGCCAATATTTTAATACATTATGGAAGGAGTTGGGAGTTGATGGAAACAAATGAAAGAAAAAAATATCTCCAAAAAAGAAGAAAAACAAAAATCCTTGTAGCAATTACACAAATATTTATATTAGTTGCATTTTTAGGAATATGGGAATTGATGGCAAATAAAGAAATAATAGATAGTTTTATAACAAGTCAACCAAGTAGAATATGGGCAACACTTACTAATTTAGGGGCGAATGACTTAATAAAACACATACAAGTTACCACATATGAAACAGTAGTTGGATTTTTATTAGGAACAACAATGGGAATTGTTATTGCCATCATTTTATGGTGGTCAAATTTTTTGGCAAAAGTAGCAGACCCATACTTAGTAGTATTAAACAGCTTACCAAAAGTAGCATTAGGACCAATTATAATTATTTGGGTAGGTGCAGGAACACAAGCAATTATTGTAATGGCAATTGCTATTTCTCTTATTGTAACAATTTTAGAAAACTTAAATGGATTTTTAAGAACAGACGAGAACT
>CANQJY010000060.1 GCA_947624365.1 uncultured Clostridia bacterium | reverse complement strand
TCTGAAGATGTAGAAACTTATAGTAGTGGGCTTAAAAAAGTATATTCTGAGTGTAAAGAAAAAGCAATAAAAATTGGATATATTAAATATCAAGATGGTTTTGCTTTCATTTTTAATCGCCAAAATGGCATAAATCATCTTACAAATAAAACATTAACCGAAAATGAAAAGAAGATGCTATCTTTGCTTAAACAAAACCCAAAAACCCCAATTAATGAATTGAGTAAAGAAACAGGAAAATCTTCAAGAACTATTCAAAGAACACTAAATAATTTAAAAACAAAAGGTTATATTGAACGAATTGGTGGGACAAAAGGTTATTGGAACATTACTGTTTAATAATAAAATATAGTCATAGAAAACTTTAAAATGGCAAAGTTTTAAGGGTATTTATTCTATGACTTTTTATATTTTTTAAATTTGTCGAAATTTTGATAATATATATACATTATATTTGACAATTATTGTAATAATACGTATAATAATATAGTGTTTAGAAATATTAAACAAAAAGTTTATTTTAATAAAACCGGTGGTGATATAATGACAATAGGTAATAAAATAAAAAGCTTAAGAATTCTTTGCCAATTAACCCAAGAAGAACTAGCCGATCGTTGTGAACTTACTAAGGGCTATATTTCACAATTAGAAAACGATTTAACTAGTCCATCTATTAGTACTCTTACTGATATTTTATCGGCACTTGGTACTAATTTGCATGAGTTTTTCGCGGAAGAAGAAAATCCACAAATTGTTTTTAGTAAAAATGATTATTTCGAAAAGGATTTAGATAAAGTTAAAATAACATGGCTTGTACCTAATGCGCAAAAAAATGAAATGGAACCCATTCTTTGTAAGCTTCTACCAGGAGCAGAATCTACTCTTGATATGCCTCATGAAGGGCAAGAATTTGGGTATGTTTTAGAAGGTGCAGTAACAATTATTTATGGTAATAATAAATATATTTGTAACAAGGGGGAAACTTTTTATTTTACAACTGATAAGAACCACTATATATATAACCATAGCAAGAAATTAGCTAAAATCATTTGGGTAAGCAGCCCACCTAACTTTTAATCAAGGAGATCAATATGGCAAAAGAAAAATTAATTGAACTTAGAAATATTGTAAAATCATATGATGGTGAAGTAGTAGTAGATCATATGAATCTATATGTTCGTGAAAATGAATTTATTACCTTAGTTGGTCCTTCAGGCTGTGGGAAAACAACAACGCTTAGAATGATTGGTGGTTTTGAAAAACCTGATGAAGGTGAAATCATTATGAATGGTAAAGTAGTAAATGATTTACCACCTCATAAAAGACCTATTAATACTGTTTTCCAGCGTTATGCGTTATTTCCCCATTTAAATGTTTATGGGAATGTAGCTTTTGGCTTAAATAATCGTAGTTATCAAGAATTAGTTGATTTTTATACAAGTGAGGTTATTACCGAAAAAATAAAAGTTTTATATCCTAATTTCAATACGGCTAAAGAGCCTTCAAGAAGACAAATCAGAAAAGCAATTAATGCTTTAATTGATGATAGTGTTAGAAATGCTTTAAAAATGGTTAATTTAGAGGGTTTTGAAAAACGTAAAGTGGATTCCATGTCAGGTGGTCAAATGCAACGTATTGCTATTGCAAGAGCCATTATTAATAGACCTAAAATTTTATTACTAGATGAACCACTTGCGGCCCTAGATTTAAAACTACGTCAAAATATGCAATATGAACTAAAAGAAATGCAAAGAAAACTTGGCATTACTTTTATCTTTGTTACTCATGATCAAGAAGAAGCTTTAACGATGAGTGATACAGTTGTTGTTATGAGCAAAGGAGTTATTCAACAAATTTTATCAGTAAAAGATGGTGGAGGAATAAAAATTACAACAGAAGAATATCAAACTCCAAAACATAACAAAATTAATAAAGTTGGAATTGAACCAGATGTTACAGTAGATTTGCCAGAAGATATAGACAACGTATTAAATGTACCAGAAGATAAAGATACACAATTAAATAAAGCAAAAGAAATAGTAAAAAAATAGATTAATAGGAGGAGAAAAATGAATTTAGCAAATAAATTAACTATTTT
Source organism: uncultured Clostridia bacterium (assembly GCA_947624365.1). GTDB lineage: Bacteria > Bacillota > Clostridia > TANB77 > CAG-508 > CAG-269. The sequence goes on along the minus strand of CANQJY010000060.1, from coordinate 3,365 downwards.
TCGAATTATTTTGGTTCCTATTATGGTTTTAATACCATTTTTAGGAATTGAAGGGAAAATATATGGAATACCGATAACATATCTATTAGTTGATTTAATATTTATACTGGCATCAATTACAGATAAATTAGATGGATATATTGCAAGAAAGAAAAACCAAATTACAACATTTGGAAAATTTCTAGACCCATTGGCAGATAAGATACTTGTATTAACAGCAATGATAATGCTAGTAGAAATGCAAAAATTACCAGCATGGATTCCAATAATTGTATTATCAAGAGAGTTTATTATATCTGGATATAGACTAATTGTTGTAGAAAAAGGTGGCAAAGTAATATCAGCATCTAAATGGGGTAAACTAAAAACTGTAACCCAAATGATAGCAATAATTTTAGCATTTTTAGATGTAAATGCATTTGGAGAATGCTTTTTAGGATTATTGCGTGGCTCAGATTTTGTACTAAATTTAACTGTAACAGTGATGATGATTATTCAAACAATTGCAACTATATTTTCAGGAATTGATTATCTAAAAGGAGGACAAAAATTTTTTAAAAAATCTTGACAAAAAGAAATTTGTGCTTTAATATAGTAAGCATATGAGAAAGGATGAGGAACATGGAGGAAAAGGAAGTAATCCTTACACAAGAAGGATATGATAATTTAGAAAAAGAATTAAATATTTTAAAAACAGAAAAAAGAGCAGAAATTGCAGAAAGAATAAAAATAGCATTAGGATTTGGAGATTTATCAGAAAATTCTGAATATGATGAAGCCAAAACAGCACAAGCAGAAAATGAAGTAAAAATTGTAGAATTAGAAAATAAATTAAGACATGCTAAAATAATTGACGAAAAAGAAATAGATACAGAAACAGTCCAAATTGGAAATGTTGTTAGAGTTAATGATTTAGAATTCAATGAAAAAATTGAATATACAATTGTTGGATCAACAGAAGTAAATTTAGCAGAAAATAAAATATCAAATGAATCACCATTAGGAGCAGCTTTATTAGGAGCAAAGAAAAATCAAGTTGTAGAAGTTAATGCACCTGCTGGTGTAATGAAATATAAAATATTATCTATAAAGAAATAAAGAAGGCGGAAATCCCGCCTTCTATAATTTTAAGCTACTATCTAAAGCTAATTGTATCATTTGATTTAATCCAGTTTCTCTTTCTTCAGTTGATGCAATTTCTTTTATAAATTTGGAATCAACAACACTCATTAAACAACTTGCTTTTTTATGAAAGAATTGAGCATTATAAAATAAAGAAAAAGCTTCCATTTCACCTGCATATATATTTAAATCTTTTGGTAATCTATTCATAAATTGTTCAAAATCTGTAGCATATGGATCAAAGCAATCTAAACAAGCTGTATTTTCACAATAAATATAAGAATTAGTTTGTTTTGATGTTTCCATAATAACATTATTTAAATCTTTGCTAGCAGGAACAAAGTGGCAATCATCATTGTTAAATGTATATGCATAATTTCCTTCACAATAAGCACCAGAAGATAGAATAACATCAAAAAGTTTTAATTCAGGTTTATAGGCACCACAAGAGCCTATTCGAATAATATTTTCAACTTCGTAAAATTTATATAACTCATAACTATAAATTCCCATACTTGGCATTCCCATACCAGAGGCCATAATAGTAACTTCTTTTCCTTTATAAAATCCTGTATAAGCATACATTCCTCTTACTTGATTTACAATGTGAGAATTTTCTAAAAAATTTTCAGCAATATATTTAGCACGTAAAGGGTCCCCAGGCATAATAACCGTTTTTGCAATTTCGCCAGTCTTGGCTTCGTTATGCGGTGTTGACATATTCATTCCTCCTTTTTGAGCATATTATATCATAAATTTTATAAAAAGCAATTGCAAAAAACAAATATTTATGGTATAAAGTAGTTAGAGATTTTATAGCAAATTGAGGTGAAAAAATGATAAAAGCATATGCAAAGTCTGATGTCGGAAAAATAAGAGAGAGAAACGAAGATGCTTTCTATATTTCCAATCCATTAGATGAGGTGCAATTATATATGTTAGCAGATGGCATGGGCGGATACAACGGTGGCGAAATTGCAAGCAAATTAGCTATTCAATCAGCAAGAAAGTATATAGAAACTAATTTTGCACAAATTGAAAAAGATAAAGATAGTATAATCCAATTATTAGGAAGTAGTATTGAATATGCAAATATGATTGTATATGAAAAGTCAAAAGAAAATAAAGAACTTGAAGGAATGGGTACTACATTAGAATTATGTTTAATATATAATAATAAGGCATATATTGGACATATTGGGGATAGTAGAATTTATCGTATTCGTAAATCATTTATCCGAAAATTAACGCAAGACCATAGTTATGTACAGAAATTAGTTAAAGATGGCGAAATCACTCAAGAACAAGCAGAACATCATCCTAAAAAAAATATGCTTATGAAGGCATTAGGATGTAACGCATTTGTAGAACCAGATGTTATGATAAAAGGATTTTTAAAAGATGATATCATAGTAATGTGCTCAGATGGATTAACAAATTTAGTAAATCAAGAACAAATTTATCAAGTAGCTAAAGGGAATATAGAACAAGCAACTAAAGAACTAGTTCAAATGGCAAATGATAAAGGCGGGTATGACAATATTACTGTTATGATTATAAAAAATATATAACAATCTAAAAGGAGAGATTGAAATGATTTTAGAGGGAAAATTATTGGGGAACCGTTATGAAATACTTAAGAAAGTAGGAAATGGGCGGAATGGCAATTGTATATAAGGCAAAAGATGTTATATTAAATAGAAATGTTGCAGTTAAAGTGCTAAGAGATGAATTCACAACAGATGCAGAATTTATTAAAAGATTTGAGACAGAAGCACAATCTGCAGCAAGATTAACACATCCAAATATCGTTTCTATTTATGATGTAGGGGTAGATGATGGAATTTACTATATCGTAATGGAACTTGTACAAGGAAAAACATTAAAAGAAATTATCGTAGAAGAAAATGGACCACTACCATGGAAATGGTCTATGAATGTAGCTATACAAATAGCATCTGCATTAGATACAGCACATTGCAATAATATTATACATAGAGATATAAAACCACATAACATTATAATAACAGAAGATGGAGTTGCTAAAATAACAGATTTTGGAATTGCAAAAGCAGTATCAAATTCTACAATCACAGCTTTTGGAACTACAATAGGATCTGTTCACTATTTCTCACCAGAACATGCAAGAGGAGGATTTACAGATGCAAAATCAGATATTTATTCTTTAGGAGTTGTAATGTATGAAATGCTAACAGGTAAAGTACCTTTTGATGCAGATACAC
>CANQJY010000059.1 GCA_947624365.1 uncultured Clostridia bacterium | reverse complement strand
TATGAATTTTCTGGCAAAAATAGACCTAGATTAGCATATTATAGAAATGGTAGAATGTTTGATTCGGAAAGCTATAAATCAAATTTTGACTATTATGGTGAGTTACAAGAACCTGCAACAATGTTTGCAAGAACATTAAGAGGTATAGGAAAAGAAAATAATGATGTAAAGGCACTCGATTTGTTATCACAGAGAGCACTTTCTCCACAATTCTTTAACAATATACTAAGGGAATATACAAAAGATGGACAAATGCCAGCCTTTATAAAAGAAGTGCAATATATGGGATTATTAAAAAGAGCATCATATGCAAATTTTGGATATGAAGATGTTTCATACCTCCATAATTCAAAAACATATTTGGAAAAACTTAGAAGTCTAACTTCACAAATGAGAGATTATAGAGAACCATTTGATGATGAATACAACAGATAGATTCTTAACACGTTGAAATAATTAATTGAATAAAAAGAATTAACTACTCTCTTTTTAAGTATATTGAGAGTAGTTATTCTTTGACATATTCAGTCATTTCAAATCGGATACACTTGTTAAGCAATAATTATATATATAATTTAAAAAAAATTTAATTAGAAAGTATACATTCTAAAAAATATATGCTAAAATTAAGAAAACTAAAGAAAGAGATGAGTGCAAAATGAAAAAACTAATAGCTATAATATGTGTTTTACTTGCTATATTTATAGGAATGTATATATATCAAAAACAAGAAAAACAAAATATTGTGACTGCAGAAGAAGTAAACAATATAGAACAATATATAACAAAAATATATATGTGGAAAGAAGTTACAACAGAAGCATTACCAATATTTGATAATATAAATCAAGCACCAGAACAATGGATATGGGAAGTCGTAAAGAAAAATTTAAATAATTATGATGAAATCACATATAACAAAATAGAAACAAAAGCAAATGAAATATTTGGAGAAAAATTTACCAAAAAATTTCCACAAGAAGGAAACGACATTTTTGTATATAATAAAGAACAAGATACATATGAAGCAACAAATATTGAATTAGATAATAATAACGACACATTTTTATTAAATACTATTAAAAAAACTAAAGAAGGATATGAAGTAGAAATTATAGAATACATAGAAGACTATTCAGAAGAAACAGATATAGAAGATGAAGAAGCAGGTGAACAATTAGAATTTACAATCCATATTAAAGATATACAAGGAAAAGAAATTGCAACAGCAAAAAACACAGAAGGAAAGGACAAAATAATAGAACAAGTAAAAGCAAATATGGACAAGTTAAGTAAAAAAACAATAAAATTAGAATATACAAAAGAAAACAATGAAAATAAATTATCTTTATTTCTAATTAGCGTTTCATAAATATAGGAGAAAATATGAAGAAAATATTAGAAGAATGTTGCATATGTCCACATAATTGCAAAGCTAATCGTTTAGCTGGAAAAATAGGAAGATGTAAAGCAAATGAAAAAGTAAAAATTGCTTTATATTCAATTCATCGTTTTGAAGAACCATGTATCAGTGGAGGAAATGGCTCTGGAACGGTGTTTTTTTCTAATTGCAATTTACAATGCCAATTTTGTCAAAATTATGAAATTAGTCAGTTAGGTCAAGGCAAAGAAATATCAATTCAAGAATTAGCAGATATTTTTTTAAAACAACAAGAAAAACAAGCTGAAAATATAAATTTAGTTACACCAACTAGTTATGTTCCACAAATTATAGAAGCATTAAAATTAGCAAAAGAAAAAGGATTATATTTGCCAATCATATATAATACAAATGGCTATGAAACGGTGGATACAATAAAATTATTAGATGGATATATAGATATTTATTTACCAGACTTTAAATATGCAGATAATAAATTAGCAAAAGAACTTTCTGATATTAACAACTATTTTGAAATAAGTACAGAAGCAATAAAAGAAATGTATAAACAAGTAGGTAGTCCTATTTTTAATAAAAAGGGAGTTATACAAAAAGGTGTAATTATAAGGCATTTAGTATTACCAAATTATATAGAAAACACAAAACAAGTATTAGAATGGATTTGCAAGAATTTATCTAAAGATATTTATGTAAGTGTTATGGCACAATATTTCCCAACTTACCGAGCAAAAGAAAATGAAAAATTAAATAGAAAATTAACAAAAGATGAATGGGAAAAAGTATTAAAAATTATAGAAGAATTAGAAATAGAGAATGGTTATGTACAAGAATTAGGAGAACATGAAGAAGAATATGTACCAAAATGGGAATATAAAAATTAAAAAATTTGTAGAATTTTATAAATAGATATGATATACTTTTTTCAAGATATAAAAAGGAGGAAATAAAAATGACAGAAGCTGATAAACATTTTATTGAAACATGCCGAGAAATAATAAAAAACGGATACTCTTCAGAGGGAACACATGTAAGGACAAGATGGCAAGATGGAGAAGAAGCTAATTATTATTCTATTGTGGGAGTACAAAATAAATATGATGTAGGAAAAGAATTTCCAATGATAACATTAAGGAATAATACAAAAACCGTAAAGAATGCCATTGATGAAATATTATGGATATGGCAAAAGAAATCAAATAAAGTAAGTGAATTAAATTCACATATATGGGATCAATGGGCAGGAGAAGATGGAACAATAGGAAAAGCATATGGATATCAATTAGGGAAAAAATATCAATTTAAAACAAAAGATGGAATAAAAACAATGGACCAAGTAGATTATTTGTTATATTTATTAAGTAATGATCAATCAAGTCGCCGTATGATTACAAATTTATTTAATCATGAAGAACTAAAGGATATGAATTTAGAGCCATGTGCTTTTGGTACACAATGGTTAGTAAAAGAAGGAAAATTACATCTGATTTTAAATCAACGTTCTCAAGATATGTTAGCAGCAAATGGATGGAATGTAATGCAATATTCAGCTTTATTATATATGTTTGCACAAGTAGCAGGATTAGAAGTAGGAACACTAACTCATAATATAGGAGACTGTCATATATATGATAGACATATTCCGCTAGTAGAAAAACTTTTAGAAGCAGAACCTGTAGATGTATGCCCAAAACTAATAATCAATAACCCAACAAAAGACTTTTATCAATTCAAAGTAGAAGATTTTGAAATACAAGGATATGACTATAATCACGAAGTAAAAATTGGAAAAATACCAGTAGCAATTTAAAAAGAAAGAGGTAAAAATATGCTAAGTATCATTGTAGCAAAAGCAAAAAACAATATTATAGGAAAAGACAATAAATTACTATGGCACTTACCAGAAGATTTAAAAAGATTTAAAGATTTGACAACAGGTCATGTAATAATAATGGGAAGAAAAACATTTGAATCATTAGGAAGAGTATTACCAAACAGAAAACATATTATTTTCAGTCAAAATCCAGACTACAAAGTAGAAAATGAAAATGTAGAGGTAATACATTCCATGTTACAAATACAAGAATACATAGAAAACAAAGAAGAAAACTTTGTCATACGGAGGAGCAATGATATATAACTTATTAATGCCATACACTAAAAAAATGTATATCACAGAACTTGACAAAGAATTTGAAGGAGACACATTTTTCCCAAAAATAGACGAAAAAATTTGGAAAGAAACAGAAAGAATCAAAGGAAATCCAGAAGAACCAAGTAATATAAAATATGAATTTGTCACATACGAGAGATGTCCAATTGGGGACGGTCCTTTTTTGGACATGTAAAAAGGAGAAGATGTGTATATGAAAACAGAAAAAAGAAAAGACTATTTACAATGGGATGAATATTTTATGGCTATTGCAAAATTATCTGCAATGAGAAGTAAAGATCCATCTACACAAGTAGGAACATGCATAGTTAGTAATGATAATAGAATTTTGTCAATTGGGTATAATGGAGCTCCAAATGGGTATGATGATGATAAATTTCCTTGGGCAAGAGAAGGACAAAATCTAGAAACCAAATATCCATATGTTTGCCATTCTGAAATGAATGCAATTTTAAATTACAGAGGTAGCAAAAAGGATTTAGAAAATGCAAAATTATATGTAGATTTATTTCCATGTAATGAATGTGCCAAAATTATTATACAATCAGGCATTAAAAAAATCATTTATTTATCTGACAAATATGCTAATACAGAAGGAACTATTGCATCTAAGAAATTATTTGATGAATGTGGTGTAAAATACGAAAAAATTCAATTAAAAAACAAAAGAGAAATACATATTAATTTAGAATAAAAATATCATAAGGAGAAATATGGAATACTTAAAAAAATTAGAATATAATAAAATAAGGGAAAAGTTGGCTACTTATTGCAATATTACGTTATCAAAAGAACATGCATTAAACTTAATTCCAAGTAAAGATGAGCAAGAAGTTAAAACATTAATTTCCCAAACTACAGAAGCAATTAATCTATTGTATAGATGTGGATTACCTCCACATATAGAATTTGAAGATAATAAAAATGCAATAAAAATGTTAGAAACATATGGAATATTGTCTATTAAATCGATTTTGAATTTTACTAACATTCTGGAAATATGTCATAAATTAAAAGATTATTTTGATAAAGATTTTATTAATAAATCAGACTATCCAATTTTATCACCTATATTTTCTAATTTATATACAAATCTAGGAATAATAGAAAAAATCAAAAAAAGCATTATAGATGAAAATACAATTGATGATAATGCTTCTAAAAATTTAGCAGATATTCGAAAAAAGCAAAGAAATATTGAACAAGAATTAAAACAAAAATTAAATAATATACTTCATTCTACAAATTATGCAAAATATATACAAGAAAGTATAATAACAATTCGCAATGAGAGATATGTAATCCCAGTAAAAGAAGAATATCGTTCACAAATAAAAGGATTTATTCATGATATATCTAGTTCTGGATCAACAGTTTTTATAGAACCAATTGCAATTTTTGAGTTAAATAATCAAATGACAAATTTAAAAATAGAAGAAACTATTGAAATAGAGAATATTATTAAAGAAATTTCTAAATTATTTTATTCCTATGTTTCAGAAATAAAAACAGACATAAAAAATTTATCAGATTTAGATTTTATTTTTGCAAAAGCATTATATGCAAAGGAAATACGGAGCAAATGAGCCACAAATAAATTCAAATAAAGAAATCATATTAGAAGAAGCAAAACATCCATTAATTGATACAAATAAAGTAGTACCAATTACAGTAACATTAGGAAAATCATATAAAACACTTGTTATAACAGGACCAAATACAGGAGGAAAGACAGTTGCATTAAAAACAGTAGGTTTGCTTACTTGTATGGCATGCAGTGGATTGCATATTCCAGCAAAAAAAACATCATCAATTTATGTATTTGAACAAATCTTTGCTGATATTGGTGATGAACAAAGTATAGCGGATTCTCTTAGTACATTTTCTGCACA
>CANQJY010000058.1 GCA_947624365.1 uncultured Clostridia bacterium | reverse complement strand
AAATGAATAAATTAGATGAAGAAAATATAGGAGAATTAATATATTTCTTTGAAAAAGCATGTGCAATGTCAGGAACGTTATTAGGAGTAAATCCATTTAATCAACCAGGGGTTGAGGAATACAAAAAGAATATGTTTCATTTATTAGAAAAACCAGGATACTAGAAAGAATGTCCCAATAGGGACACTTCTTTTGTTTCAAATAGAAGAAGGAGATGGAAACAAAATGATTTTTGAAAACGATTTTAAAATGGGAGTAAAAGATATAGGAAAAGATAATTTAATAAAAAATAGATCTATATTAGAAATGTTTGAAAATATAGGAGGATATCATTCTGATTTAGCAGGATTTGGAGCAAATGATATTCCAATAAAAAAACTAGTATGGATTTTATTAGGTTGGAAATTAAATGTAATAAAAAGACCTAAATATGGACAAACTATACATGTAAAAACATGGGGAAGAGATGCAACTAAAGCATACACATATCGTGATTTTGAAATGTATGATGAAAATAATCAATTATGTGCAATTGCAACTTCTAAATGGACTTTAGTTAATATAGAAACAGGTAGAATAGAAAGACTGACAGATGCAGTTTTAGGAAATTATGAATTAGAAGAAAAAAGTCTTTTTGAAAATAAAGAATTAGAAAAAATTGAAATACCAGGAACATATTCAAATGAAATAGAATATACAGTTACAAGAAGAGATATTGATATAAATGGGCATATGCATAATTTATATTATTTAGATATTGCATATGAAGCATTACCAGAAGAAGTATATCAAAGTAGACCATTTAATGAGGTGCAAATTCAATACAAAAAAGAAATGAAACTAGGAGATAAAGTTAAATGTGAATATACATTCTATAATGAAAAACATGTAATATGCATATATAGTGAAGATAAGAGCATATTACATGCAATTATCACATTAGCTTAAACAAATGTAGAATTTTGTTGTAAACTGTTGAAAACGAAAAACATATTTGATATAATACAATTCGGCTTTAATTTTAAACTAAGAAAGGAAAGGGAAAAATATGAAAAAAGATTTAAGAAAAACAAAAATAGTAGGTACAATAGGACCAGCAAGTGAAAACCTATTAGAGGAGCTAATGGAATCAGGATTGAATGTATGTAGAATAAATTATTCACATGGAAGTTGGGAAGAACAAGCTAAAAAGACAGAAGAAATTCTTAGACTAAGAAAAGAACTTGATTTACCAATTGGTTTAATATTAGATATGCAAGGACCTGAAATAAGGACAGGAATGTTAGTAACAGGCAAAAATGAAAAAATCCAATTAGAAGATGGACAAAAATTCACATTAGTAAATGAAGATATAGTAGGAGATAAAGATAAAGTATCTGTATCATATAAAGAATTATATAAAGATGTAAAACCTGGTGCAAAAATATTAATTGATGATGGCGCAATTGAATTAGTAGTTGATGAAATTGTTGACAAAGATATTGTTTGTACGGTAGTACATGGTAACGGATTAGGCAGTAGAAAAACTATGAATTTACCAGGAACAGCAGTACGTTTACCAGCATTAAAAGAAAAAGATATTGCAGATTTAAAAACAGCTTGTGAGCATGATTATGATTATGTAGCAATGTCATTCACAAGAAATAAAGATGATATTGCGCAAGTAAGAAAAGTATTAGATGAAAATGGTGGAAAAGATATAAAAATTATAACAAAGGTAGAAAATGTTGAAGGACTAGAGAACATGAAAGAAATAGTAGAAATTGCAGATGTTCAAATGATTGCACGTGGAGATATGGCAACAGAAACAGATTTTACAGAACCACCAATTATGCAAAAAAAATTCATCAAATTAGCAAATAAAGCAAGTAAACCAGCAATTACAGCAACACAAATGCTAGAGTCTATGACATATAATCCACTTCCAACCAGAGCAGAAGCAAGTGATGTTGCAAATGCAATTTATGATAGAACAAGTGCTATAATGCTTTCAGGAGAATGTGCTCTAGGGAAATATCCAGTAGAATGTGTAAAAACAATGGTAAAAATTGCAAATAGAACTGAAAGTGATATTGATTATTGGAAAAGATTTAGAACAAATGAGCTTATTGATTTGAAAGATTTTGAAAGAGAAATTGCCTATGCAACATGTTCTATGGCTATGAATATAAAAGCAGATGCTATTGTATGTTATACAAATACAGGAGATTCACCAAGAAATTTATCTGGATTAGGAGCAGGATGCCCAATTTTAGCAATTACAGATAATAGAAGAACATTTAACCAATTATCAATTGTATGGAATGTTACGCCAGTTTATATAGAACCACAAGATGATATAAATAAGGTGATAGAAATGGGAATTGAGAAACTCCAAAATAATGGAATTCTAGAAAAAGGAGATAAAATTGTTGTATCTGGAGGACCTCAATTATTGCCTGGCACAGAATATAGTAAAGTAATAGGTGGAATAGCAATACTTTAGAATATTAATCCAAAAAGGGAAGAGCTTTAAAAACTCTTCTCTTTTATTTTTATTAAGAAATTTAATACAACAAAATTTATAATAGAAATAACAATAAGTCGTAAAATATATGGGAGCATTGGTGCTAAAGAATATATACCAAACCACCAATCAAAATATTTAAGACAAATTACAAATAAAAGGCACATTAAAATTGCAAGTAATAAGCGAAAAGGAGAAAAAGGTAAAGAAGTATCTTCACTTTTTCTAGATTTTACAAGAGTAAATAATAAAATAATACCACAAATACCAGTTGAAATAACACATAAACTAGAATAAAATTCATGAGGTATTATTTCATACTTATGCAATACAGACAAACAGAAAATATTTAAAGCAACGGTTAAACCAGCAGGTAAAGCCTTAGTAATAACATTTGTCAAAAAATTACCATGGATAAGTTCTTTATTGGGTTCTAATGCTAATACAAAAGAAGGAATTCCAATTGTAACTAAGCTAATTAAACTAAGTTGAATTGGCATGAATGGATATGCTTGCCCCATAAAAAGAAACATTAATGCTAAAATAGTAGCATATATGGTTTTCACTAAAAACAAAGAAGCAGAGCGTTGAATATTATTAATACTGCGCCTTCCTTCTAACACAATTTTTGGCATAGAAGAAAAATTTGAATCTAATAAGACTAATTGAGCAACACTCTTAGTTGCATCACTTCCATTTGCCATGGCAATACTACAATCAGAACATTTTAAAGCTAACACATCATTTACACCATCACCTGTCATAGCAACAGTTTTACCATTAGATTGTAATGCTAAAATAAGCTCTTTTTTTTGCATAGGAGAAACCCTACCAAAAATAGTATATTTCATAACAAGTTCTTTTAAATCAACATCTTCAGATACTTGCGACATATCAATATATGTATCAAAGTTTTTTATTCCTACATGTTTGGCAATTTTAGATACAGTAATAGGATTATCTCCAGAAATAATTTTAATATCAACTCCTTGACGATAGAAATAAGAAACTGTATCAATTGCTTCTCTTCTAATTTTATCTAGAATACATACTAAACCGACAAGTTCTAAATCATCTGGTAAATTATCATCAAAAAAACTATTTTTAGAATGAGCAACAACAATTAATCTATAATCTTCAATATATGGCTTTATAATTGTTTCATAAGATTTATAATTATCCTTTAATACAAATTCTGGTGCACCAATTACATATGTACCTACATCTTTAAAGCAAATTCCAGACCACTTTGCTTGAGAAGAAAATGCAACTTTTTGTATTGGTTCCCAAGTACAATTAGAATTAATAGAACTATCACGTAAAGCTAGAATAGTAGAATTTTCATCTTCAGAAAAATGTGATAAATTCCATAAAATTGTTTCCAATTCATTTTGAGAAATAGAAATTGGTAATATATTTTTAACTTCCATATTGCCTTCTGTTAAAGTCCCAGTTTTATCTAAGCAAAGAGTATCAACGCGAGCTAAAGTTTCAATACAGTATAATTCCTGAACAAGAACATTTGACTTTGATAAACGTATTACACTAACAGCCAAAACGGTACTTGTTAAAAGAACTAATCCCTCTGGTATCATTCCAATTACTGCAGCAACAGTTTTTACAACAGTATCATGTATAGAAAGTGAATATATGTAATGTTGTACAAAAAATAAAGAAATACCAATAGGAATAATAGCAAAAGTAAGCCATTTAATAATTTTATTTAAAGATGTCATTATTTCTGAATTTACTTTTTTTACATATTTAGTTCCAATAGAAATTTTAGAAGTATAGTTTTCTTCGCCAACATGAACAACTTTTGCAGTACATTTTCCACTCACAATAAAGCTACCAGATAGTAACATATCACCAGCTTTTTTATAAATTGTATCTGATTCACCAGTAATAAAAGATTCATTTACTTGAACATTTCCATCTAAAATCACACTATCTGTTGCAATTTGATTTCCAGTATTAAATTCTATAATATCGTTTAAAACTATATTATCTATATCAATTTCTTGCTTTTGACCATTTCTAATAACAGTTGCTTTATAACTAGCTAAAAAAGATAATTTATCAAGTACTCTTTTTGCATGGATTTCTTGAAATGTACTAATTGCAGTATTAATAATAACAACTAGTAAAAAAAGCATATTTTTATAAGACCCTACTGCAAAAATGCAAAATGCTAAAAATAGGTTCAAAAAATTAAACAAAGTAAAAAAATTATCAAATAAAATTCTTTTTATACTTTTCATAATTGGTCTCCTTTTGAAAATATTATAGTACAAGAAAAAAAGCATGTCAATTAAGACATGTAGTAATATTTTTATAAAAATGAAAAATAACTATTTACATTTTTTAATATGTAGGATAAAATTAAAATATATAAATTGAAAGGAAAAAAAGAATGAAAAAAGAAAATGTAAAAGAAAGTGGATTAACAGTAATTTATTTAGTTATTTTTGTAGTAATAGTTGCTATTATAGCAATTATACAAATATCAAAATCAGCAAAACATGATAGTAGTATTTGGCAATATACAAGTGATGGAATAAAAAAATCAGGAACCACAATAAAAGTCGGAGACTATGTTTCATATAATCATCAAGATAATTCAACATATGAAAATATAACATCAAACAAAACAGAGAATGGTAATGAAAATCAAGAATTTGATTCAAACAGTTACTACCAAGGGTGGAGAGTGTTAGGAGTAGAAAAAGGGGATTTAGTGCTGATATCTGAAACAGTAATCACTCCTGAAAATGCTGAATTATACAGCCTTAATGGAAAAGATGGCTTTACAAATGCAGAAAGTGAATTGAACAAAATATGTCAAATGTATGGACAAGCAAAATATATAAAAGAAGCTAGAAGTGTAACTGTAGAAGACATCAATAATGTAACAGGATATATTACTGATGCAGAATATGGAAAAAATATTAAATATTCTTGGGATGGTACACAATATCCTAAATACGAAATAGAAGATGGAAAATCTGGAAATATAAATAAGAAGTATCAATTACGGAT
>CANQJY010000057.1 GCA_947624365.1 uncultured Clostridia bacterium | reverse complement strand
TATCTTGAGCTGTTCTTAATGCTGCTTCCATTACTCCACCTGTTACTCCAAAAATTGCTCCTGCTCCTGTTGCTTCTCCCATAGGTGTGTCAAATACTGTGTCTTCTAATTCTGTAAAATTAATATTTGCTTGTTTAATCATTCTAGCAAGTTCCCTAGTAGTAATAACATTATCAACATCTGCATTTTCATTTACTTTCATTTCTGGTCTTTGTCTTTCAAATTTCTTTGCGATACATGGCATAACAGATACTACATAGATTTTTCTTGGATCTAAATTTTCTTTTTTTGCAAAATATGATTTTATTAATGCTCCAAACATTTGATGTGGTGATTTGCAAGTTGATAAATGTGGTAATAATTCTGGATAATTCATTTCTATATATCTTACCCATCCTGGTGAGCAAGATGTAATCATAGGAAGATTATCATTTTCTTTAAATCTCTCTATAAACTCATTTGCTTCTTCCATAATAGTAAAATCAGCACCTGTATTTGTATCAAAGACTTTGTCAAATCCTATTCTTTTTAATGCTGTAACCATTTTCCCTGTAACATTTGTACCAATGTCCATTCCAAATTCTTCTCCAAGTGCTACTCTTACAGCAGGAGCTGTTTGAACAACTACATAAGTTTCTGGGTCTCTTAATTTTTCCCATACTTCATCAATTGTTTCTTTTTCATGTAATGCACCAGTTGGGCAACTTTGAATACACTGGCCACAAAAAGTACAATTTACATCATTTAAACTATTATCTCCTACTGTTGATACACAAGATTCAAATCCACGATTAACACAAGCCAATGCTCCTATTCCTTGTACTTTTTTGCAAGTTGCAACACATCTTCTGCATAAAATACATTTATTAAAATCTCTCACAATTGATGGTGAACTGTCATCAATTGTGTGTTCTGTCATTTCTCCTGGAAATTCAACATCTAAAATATTGAATTTTCTTGCTAATGCCTGCAACTCACAATTTTCTGAACGTATACATTTTAAACAGTCTATTTTATGGTTTGAAATAATTAAATCCAAAACTATACGTCTTGCTTCTAATACATTTGGTGTATTTGTATGTACATTCATTCCTTCTTCTACTTTTTGAATACAAGAAGTAACAAATCCTCTCCTGCCTTCTACTTCTACAATACACATTCTACATTCTCCTACTTCGTTTATTTCCTTTAAATAGCATAATGTTGGAATGTCTATTCCTACTTGTTTTGCAGCTTGTAAAATTGTTGTTCCTTTTTTAACTTTTACTTTTTGATTATCTATAGTTAAATTTACAAATTCATCTTTCATATTTTCCTCCTAATTACCGATTGCTTTAAATGGACAGGTTGTTATACATGTACCACACTTAATGCATTTTTCTTGATTGATAATTCTTTTTTCTCTTCCTTCTCCTTCAATAGCATTTACTGGGCAATTTTTTTGACATAAGCCACAACCTTTACATTTTTCTGGATCAATTGTAATTTTAGCCATTGCTTTACATTCTAATGCTCTACAAACTTTATCAATAGCATGTTCATTAAATTCATCTCTAAAATATTTTAATGTGCTAATAACAGGATTTGGAGCACTTTGTCCTAAGCCACAAATACTTGATTTTTGTATGTTAATTGCTAATTTTTCAAGTTTTGTAATATCCTCTTCTGTTCCCTTTCCATCACATAATTTTTCTAGTATTTCTAACATTCTCTTTGTTCCAATTCTACAAGGAGTACATTTGCCACAACTTTCACTTACTGTAAATTCTAAGTAAAATTTTGCTAAACTTACCATACATTTAGTATCATCCATAACAATAAGTCCACCGGATCCCATCATAGAGCCAATACTTTTTAAAGATTCATAATCAATTGGTGTATCTAAATGTTCTTTTGGTATACATCCACCTGATGGTCCTCCTGTTTGAGCTGCTTTAAAATCTCTTCCATTTGGAATTCCACCACCTATATCATAAACAATTTCTCTTAAAGTTGTTCCCATAGGTACTTCTACTAATCCAATATTATTAACATTACCACCTAATGCAAAAACTTTGGTTCCTTTTGAATTTTCTGTTCCAATAGAAGAATACCATTCACTACCATTTAAAATAATCTGAGCAATATTTGCATATGTTTCAACATTATTAATTAATGTTGGCTTTCCCCATAAACCTGCTTGTGCAGGATATGGTGGTTTTAAACGTGGCTGACCTCTTTTTCCTTCAATAGATTCTAGAAGAGCTGTTTCCTCACCACATACAAAAGCACCAGCACCTAAACGTATTTCAATATCAAAATCAAAGCCAGTATTAAAAATATTTTTTCCTAGAATTCCATAGTCTTGTGCTTGTTTAATTGCAATTTTTAATCTTTGAACTGCAATTGGATATTCTGCTCTTACATATATAAATCCTCTGTTAGCTCCTATTGTAAATCCAGCAATTGCCATTGCTTCTAATACAGCATGTGGATCTCCTTCTAAGATACTTCTATCCATAAATGCACCTGGGTCACCTTCATCTGCATTGCAAACAACATATTTTTGTTTTCCTTCTTCTGCTCTTGTTAGTTCCCACTTCTTGCCAGTAGGAAATCCTGCTCCACCTCTACCTCTTAAGCCAGAATCTGAAATTGTTTTTATAACTTCTTCTGGTGTCCATTTTATTAAAACTTCTTCTAATGCTTTATATCCGTCAAATGCAATATATTCATCAATATCTTCAGGATTAATCATTCCACAATTTTTTAAGGCTATTCTCTTTTGTTTTTTATAGAAACTTAAGTTATCTAATTTTTCTACTTTACTTCCATCAATATCTTTGGCAAGTAATCTTTCAACAACATTTCCTTCTATAATATGTGATTGAATAATTTCTTCACAATCTTCTGGTTTACAATTTGCATAAAATGTATCTTCTGGCCTAATAATAACAATTGGACCTTTTGCGCATAATCCAAAACATCCTGTTTTTATAACTCTTACATTTTCAATATTTTTCTCTTTTAAAATCTGCCTAAATGTTTCCAAGATTTCTGGAGATTTTGAAGATGTGCAACCTGTTCCATGGCATACTAATATGTGTTTTTCTCTCGTATCTGCTTTTGTATTAGTACGCAAATCTAATTCTTTTCTTTTTTCTTCTCTTATTTTATGGATTTGCTCAAGTGTTTTCATTATTTACCCCCTTTCTCTTTTTCTAATATTTCATCTAAAACTGTATCTAACATTTTTACAGTTGCTTTTCCATGTACTTCTCCATTTACTGTAAATACTGGTGCTAAACCACAAGCTCCAACACATCTTGTTTCATCTATTGAAAATAATCCATCTTCTGTTGTTTGTCCTGGTTCAATCTTTAACCTTTCTGTTAATCTATCCATTATCTTACGTGACCCTTTAACAAAACATGCAGTTCCTAAACATACAGATATTGTGTACTTTCCTTTTGGCTCTAAGGTAAATCTAGAATAAAATGTTATTACTCCATAAATTTCTGCCATTGGAATATCTAAAAATTCCGAAATTTCTTTTTGAGCTTCTTTTGGAATGTACCCAAATTTTTCTTGAACTTCCTCTAAAATAGGAATTAAGTTATCCTTCTCTGGTTTATATGTATTAAATATTTCTTGCATATATATAACCTCCTTATAATAGTATTATATCAAAAGAAAAAATATTTTACTATATGTATTGACAAAAAAGTCGAAAAATGTAAAAATATATTTATAAAGATTAAAAGGAGGGTTTTTTATGTACGATTATGATTATGCTTCTACTATTAGTAGTTTAGAAAATTTAGAAAATTCTAATGAATTCTGGACTGCTATAGGTGCTTTCTTTGGTGCTTATTTAGTAGTTTTTTTAGTTGTTGCTGTGCTACAAATTATTGCTATGTGGAAAATTTTCACAAAAGCTGGAGAAAAAGGATGGAAAGCAATTATTCCAATTTATAACACAATAATATTATTTAAAATTTCAGGAATTTCACCATGGTGGATTTTATTATACTTAACAGCATTTATTCCTTTTGTTGGTCCTGTTGCTATTCTTGTTCTTACAATTTGTCAAGCAAACGGTTTAGCAAAATCATTTGGTAAAGATATTGGATATACAGTTGGATTATTATTATTAGCACCTATTTTCTATATGATTTTAGGATTTGGAAATAGCGAATATTCAGGTAAACCTGTAGAAACAACGGCAGTTGAAGAAAATAATAATTCTGCAGAATAAAATAGCTAACAAACGAAGGTTCAATCTAAGCCTTCGTTTTAATTTGACTTTTCTGCCATTTTATGTTAATATGATAGTATCTACTTTGTTTTTTAAGTTATCTGATATAAGATAACAAAATTTTACCAAGGAGGATTTCATATGGATGGTGAACGGGAAGATATAATGATTGCGGTCCAGAAAATTTTAGATCGCGTAATAAGTGGATACTCTGCCGATGATGTCTGCTATGTTTTTTTGGGAGCATGGCATGTATCAAAAGAAACTTTGGGAGTTCCTGAGATTACTTACTGCATGGGTAACATCCCTATGTATCAGGAAGTGATCTCTTCTGAAGTAAAAAAACTACTTCAGAATAAATTAACAGTCGATTTAATCTGGGATTTGTCAAAGTTAGTATCAATTGATTGGGCATGTATCAAAATGCCTAATCCGTCGGCTCAGTTGGCATTTCTTGAAGAAGCTATCGATGAAGATAATGAAAATTGGTTAACTCTCAAAGAACTTGAAAGGCTTTATAAGAAGTAAAAAGCACCCCCGAATTGCTTAAAAAGCATTCGGGGGCTTCCCGTTTATTATTTTAAATATTTTTTCAAAAATTTCCCTGTATAACTTTTTTCATTTTTGCAAACCTGTTCAGGTGTTCCAACTGCAATAACTTCTCCTCCATAATCTCCACCTTCTGGTCCTAAATCAATAATATAATCACAAGTCTTTATTAGATCTAAATTATGTTCTATTACTAATATAGTATTTCCTGTGTCAACTAATCTTTGTAAAATATTTACTAATTTATGGACATCAGCTATATGCAAACCTGTTGTTGGTTCATCTAAAATATACAAAGTTTTACCTGTGGCTCTTTTAGATAATTCTGTAGCAAGTTTAACTCTTTGGGCTTCACCACCAGATAATGTTGTTGATGGTTGTCCTAATTTTATATAACTTAATCCAACATCATATAATGTTTGTAATTTTTGTTTTATCTTTGGTAATTTATCAAAGAATTTTAGAGCTTCTTCTACTGTCATATCTAAAACATCTGCTATACTTTTGCCTTTATATTTTACTTCTAATGTTTCTCTATTATATCTTTTTCCTTTACATACTTCACATGGTACATATATATCTGGTAAGAAATGCATTTCAATTTTGTGTACACCATCACCATTGCAACTTTCGCATCTACCTCCTGGGACATTAAAGCTAAATCTGCCTTTTTGATATCCTCTTAATTTTGCTTCATTTGTTGTTGCAAATAAATCTCTAATAAAATCAAATACTCCTGTATATGTTGCTGGATTTGAACGTGGTGTTCTACCAATTGGAGATTGGTCAATATTTATAATTTTATCAATATGTTCTAATCCTTTTATATCTTTGCATTTTCCTGGCTTTTCATTTGAACCATTTATTTGTTTGGCTACTGTTTTATATAATACTTCATTAACTAAAGTTGATTTTCCTGAACCAGATACACCTGTAATACAAGTAAATAGCCCTAGAGGAATTTTAACACTCATGTGTTTTAAGTTGTTTTCTGTTGCATCTTGTACCTCTATTACTTTTCCTTTTACCATTTTTCTTCTTGTTTTTGGAACTGGGATTTGCTTTTTGCCACTTAAATATTGCCCTGTAATAGATTTCTCTACTTGTTTAATTTCTTCTGCTGTTCCTTGTGCCATAACTTTACCACCATGTTCCCCTGCTCCTGG
>CANQJY010000056.1 GCA_947624365.1 uncultured Clostridia bacterium | reverse complement strand
TGATAAAAAAGAGGTCTGGTATGAATTTTCAGATTTAGAACAAATAGAACATAGTTATGCAATTACAATTCATAAAGCACAACGGAAGTGAATTTGATGTTGTAATTTTAATTGCGCCACCATCATCACCAATGTTATTAACTAGAAATCTATTATACACAGGTATAACAAGAGCCAAAAAAATGCTAATTATTATAGGAATGCAAAATGTAGTCGACTATATGATACAAAATATAGATAGTAAAAAACGAAATACAGGATTAGCATATAAAATGTCAAATTAATTTGTCCATGTGTCCATTTTGGGACGGTCCTTTTTTGGACATTTGTTTCAAATGTCCAAAAAAGGACCGTCCCAAAATGGACACAAAAGGAGGAGATATGTTAGAAACAATACAAAACTTAATTTATCCGCCAAAGTGCGGAATATGCGGAAAATTAAATACAAATTACTTATGTAGAAGATGTGAAAAACAATTAGAAAATCAAGCAATATGGGAAATAACACAAAATAAAAACCCTTATATCTATTTTGATGAGCGTATCGCTATTTTTTCTTATAATTCATTAATTCGAAACAAGATTTTAGAATATAAATTTCATGAAAAATCATATTTATATAAAACATTTGTAAATTTTTTAATAAAAAATCAAAAACTATTTCAAAAAATTAAAAGTTATGATATTATAATTCCAGTACCAATTAGTAAAAAAAGACAAAAAGAAAGAGGATATAACCAAAGCTTACTTGTTGCAAAGGAAATAGCCCAAAAATCTAATATACCAGTAGAAACAAATTGTATATACAAAGCGAAACACACTATTGAACAAAGTAAATTGAATAGAGAAGAACGCGAAAAAAATGCACAAGATGTATATGAAATCATAAATAAGAAAATACTAGAAAATAAAAAGATATTACTAATAGATGATATTTACACAACAGGAAACACTGTAAATTCTTGTAGTAAAGTATTACAAAATGGAAATCCAAAGAAAATTGGAATACTGGTGCTAGCAAAAGATTAAATAGAAAGGAAAATAAGAATGGAAGATTTAGTAGAAAGTATATTAGATTATGTTCGTTCAGATTATACAGATTATGCAATAATGATAAATGGAGAATGGGGTTCAGGAAAAACACATTTTTGGAACAATAAAATCAGAAAAAAAATTGAATCAATGCAATTAAATGGAAAAAGATATACAGCTATTTATATGTCTTTATATGGAATATCTAATCTAGAAGAAATCAGTAAAAAAATCTTTATTGAAACAACACAATTGATGGATAAAAACTTAAGAAAATACATGAATTCTAATGAACAAAAAACAATTCCTGAATATGCAAAAACAGGATTAGATATGGCAAATTTCTTTGGCGTAACACAAAATGGAGATAAAATAGATTATGCTGACTTTTTCTCTACTGATGACAAAGTACTATGTTTTGATGACTTGGAAAGAGCAAATGTTGATGTTATTGATATTTTAGGATACATCAATAATTTTGTTGAACATGACCATATAAAAACCATTATTATTTGTAATGAAAAAGAACTTTCTACAAAATTAAAAAGCTCAAATCTAGAAATGAAAACTTTTATTGCTACTTATTTACTAGACAAGCAAGGAGAATTAAATAGAGCAGATAAACCAATGGTAGAAAAAATACAGGAAAAAATCGAGCATGTATTTGATAAAGCAAATGATTATGAAAGAATAAAAGAAAAATTAATAGGAGAAACATTTGAATATGCACCTAAATTCGATTATATTATTAACGGAATTTTAATGAGATATGAAAATGATTCAGATTTAATTCGATTTTCTAGAGAAAATACAAGATTAATAATATCAACATTTGAAAGAAGCGGAACAAGAAACTTAAGAATATTAAAACATGCATTAAATGATTTCAAAAAAATATTTGATATGGTAAACAAAAACTATCCAAATACTAGCAATAGAGTTATGCAAACAATGCTAATATTTACAATAGCAATATCATTTGAAATTAAAGCAGGAAAAGTAACAAAAGACAAATTTATGAATATCAAAGACAATGAAGAATATAAATCAATATTGGTATCTTCAAGAGTACTTATGGATAACAGACAATTTTATATTAAAGAATTTGACAATAATTATTATTATAACTTTAAAGCAGATTACAGATTTTTCAAATTTATAGAATACTATGTAAGAACAAGAATTTTTGATATGAAAATATTTAAACAAGACATGGAAATGATCAGAAACACAATAGATACAGAAAATTTACCAGGTCACAAAAGACTTTTAACAGAAGAATATTGGAAAATAGCAGATGACGAATTTGAAGGAATTATAAAATCAATTTTAGAAGATGTTAAACAAGGAAATTTAAACTTAATAGATACTGTAAAAATGTATGCATATTTCAGCTATTTTTCACGTAAGCATTTAATAGAATATGACATAAAAACATTAAAAGGAATATTCTTTAATGGAATGAATTTAGCTTCTTTAAAATCAAAATATTGTGAAAATATACAAGAAGAATTATCTAAAATTGCAATTGAAGAATTCTCTGAAGACATGGATGAAATACTAAAACACTTTAATAGTTTAAATATTCAATTACTAGAAAAGCAATATAAAGAACTAGCAGAAGAAGTATTCAAATGTATCCCAATGAAAATGGAACAATTTTATGAACAATTTGATAAATCATGTATGGAAATACCAATTTTCAAATATTATGATCCATATCAACTATTCCAAAGAATTTCTTGTGCAAGTAATGAAGATATAGTTTTAATAAAAGAAAAATTAATTACACGTGCTGAAAAATATCCAAAACAAATTGAAGGTGAAATGGCAAATATCAAATTATTAAAACAAATAATGGATGATTACTTAAAAGATAAAGAGACAACAATTAAAATTGTTATGCTAAGGGAATTTTCAAAAGAATTAGGATATATTTTAGGAAAATACAAAGTAAGTTTTTTACCTAAAAAAGAAGAATAAAATTGCAATAAATGTCTAATTGTGATATAATATAAGTAGATGTAAAAAGCAAAATAAACGAAAGTTTATGACGCAAAGCCATAGGTCTAAAAGGATAAAATCCTCAAGATAGCTAGGTTGCCTTCCAATAAAAAAGGGAGGTATTTTTTATGGAAAAGAAAAAAATGAAAATGTGGAAAAAAATATTAATATGTATTTGCATTATACTTGTTATTGTAGCAATAATAGTATTGTGGAGATATAATATTTTAACACAAATATCACAAAAAAATGAAATTAGCAGTAGTAAATTAAATTATACATATTATTCAGAAACAGAAGATTTAATCATGGAATGTTGGAAAAAAGACAACATTTGGAAAGTACATTTAGTACAAAAAACAGGAGAAGGAGATATGACATTTTGGCAAAACAATAATACGGGAGAAAAATTAACGTTTTGGAATTCAGCCAAATTATATTCAACAGAAGGAGGAATATTAACATTATCACCAGCAGGTTTAACAATAACATTACCAGACGAAAGTATAACTAGATTAACAATGGCAGTTACACCAATGTTATATATTGGTTCAAAAACATATGAAGACAAAGAATGCTATGTTACAAAAATAGGTAAACAAGAAGAATTTATTGAAAAAGAAACAGGAATGATTTTATACAGTAAATCTGAAAATGAAGAAAGAAAAATAACTTATGAATTTGACACAGTAACAGACGGAGATGTTGCAAAACCAGACCTAAGCCAATATAAACTAATAGAAGAGTAATTATATAATAAAATCAAAAATTTAAAAATTGAAAAAAATGTATAATATTTTCCACTTTTGACATAATAAAAGTAGACATAAATTTAAAAAGGAGGAAAATTATGAAAGCAACAGGAGTTGTAAGAAGAATAGATGATTTAGGTAGAGTAGTTATACCAAAAGAAATAAGAAAAACATTACGTATAAAAGAAGGAGACCCTTTAGAAATTTTTACAGATAGAGAAGGACAAGTAATTTTAAAAAAATATTCTCCAATTGGAGAATTATCAGAATTTGCAGCAGGTTATGCAGAAACATTATCTAAAACAACAGGACATATAGCATGTATAACTGACAAAGACACAATTATTGCGGTATCTGGTGGATCTAAAAAAGAATTTTTAGAGCAAGATGTTAGTCAAGAATTAGAACAACTAATGGAAGACAAAGAAGTATATACAAGCAAAGAAAACAGTGATGTTGCAATGCCAATTACAAAAAATGACAATCAACAAAGAAAATATAATGCACAAATTGTATATCCAATAATATCAAATGGAGACACAATTGGAACAGTTATATTAATGTCAAAAGATGCTAATAGTAAAATGAATGATGTTGAGAAAAAGGTAGCACAATCAGCAGCAACATTTTTAGGTAGTCAAATGGAAATATAATAAGTCCCTTAGGGGACTTTTTTAATTTGACAAATCCTCTAAAATGTAGTATAATAATGGCAATGTTTGCCAAAAGGGCAAAGGATGAGATTTAAACCTAAAATAGGTTTATAGTACCCAAAAAATGGGAAAAATAATGAGAGATAATTGAATACTATAGTTAAGGAGAGAGAAAAATGACAAGAGAAAACCAAAATGAACAAGAGAAAAAACCAGTAAAAACTACTAATCGCAGAACATCACAAACAAGAAAAACAAACACAAATGTAAGAGCAAGAACAACAAAAAACAGAAACACGCAATTACCAATAAAAAAAGAAGAACAAAAAATAGTAGAAACATCACATACAAATACGGAAATTTTTAAAAAATCAAAATTAAAAATTATACCATTAGGAGGACTACATGAAGTCGGAAAAAATATAACAGTATTTGAATATGGTGATGAAATTATTGTTGTAGACTGTGGATTATCATTCCCAGAAGATGACATGCTAGGAATAGACTTAGTTATACCAGATATAACTTACTTAGAAAAAAACAAAGAAAAAATCAAAGGATTAGTTATTACACATGGACATGAAGACCATATAGGAAGTATACCATACTTGCTAAAACAAATTAATGTGCCAATTTATGCACCTAAATTAGCAGTAGGTCTAATCCAAAATAAACTAGAAGAACATAAGCTTTTAAGAAGCACAAAAATGATAGAAGTCTCAGCAGGTCAAACAATCATTTTAGGAAATAACTTCAAAGTAGAATTTATTAGAAGTACTCACAGCATACCAGATTCTGTAATGTTAGCAATCACAACACCTGTAGGAACTGTACTACATACAGGAGATTTTAAAGTAGACTATACACCAATTGATGGTAAAATTATGGACTTTGGTAGAATTGCAGAACTAGGAAACAAAGGGATTCTAGCATTAATGTCAGACAGTACAAATGCCGAAAGAAAAGGATTTACCATGTCAGAAAGCTCTGTAGGGGAAGTACTTGACAAATTATTTATACACTGTGATAAAAGAATAGTTGTTGCAACATTTGCATCTAATGTACACCGTGTGCAACAAATTGTTAATGCTGCAGTAAAATATGGTAGAAAAATTGCAGTTTGTGGTAGAAGTATGATTAATATGATTGAAACTGCAAGGCAATTAGGATATATTGCATGCCCAGAAGATTCTTTCATTGATATTGACCAAATAAGTGTATATAATGATGAACAATTAGTAATCATAACAACAGGAAGTCAAGGAGAACCAATGTCAGCATTAACAAGAATGGCAGCAGGTGATCATAGAAAAGTAAAAATCACACCTAATGATTTAGTTATTATATCTGCAACACCAATACCAGGAAATGAAAAATTTGTATCAAAAGTAATAGATGATTTAATGCAAATTGGAGCAGAAGTAGTATATAGTTCTTTAGCAGATGTTCATGTATCAGGGCACGCATGTCAAGAAGAACAAAAATTAATTATAGCATTAGCAAAACCAAAATACTTTATTCCTGTTCATGGAGAATATAGACAACTAATCTCACATGGAGAAACAGCACAAAGTATGGGAA
>CANQJY010000055.1 GCA_947624365.1 uncultured Clostridia bacterium | reverse complement strand
CTCCCATAATTACTGCTATTATAATTCCTATTGTTAATAGTATATTATATAATGATTGCGAAAACTGTTGTAAATCATTAGCATTAATAACACTACCACTATTTCCAGAGTTTACAAAACTTTCTGCATCTCCCATGGCATCATCTAAACTGTGTGCTGTATCAGTTGAGTTTAATCCTATTGAATAGTATATATCAGAATTTTCACTAGTAGATTCTCCTGGTCTAGCATCATTTTGAGTTGGATCTATAGCTTCTATGATTTCATAATATGTCTGTCCTTTTCGTTCTTCTGCAGTAAGCGCATGATTATAAGTAACTGATTTTTCAACATATGCTTTATATTCAGGTGTAGATTTTAATTTTTCAATCCACGTTTGCTTTACTTCGCCTTCGTCTGGTAAAGAAGACATGTTTCCATTATGCTCGTTATAATAATTAATAATTTCTTCTGCATTATAATTCTTTAAATCTTGTTGTTTGTCTTTATTAGATTCATTTTGTTGCTTTTCTTTATTATTTTCTTCTTCTTGCTTTGAATTTTCAATTACTTTATTTAGCATATCAGAAAAAAAATTACAAGAAGATACATAAGAATTTTCCCCTTTGCTTCCTTTTCTAAAGTATTCAGCAGCCTCCTCTAATACTTTAATATCATTTTTTATTTGTTCTTCTGTTTTTCCTAAAGAAGATGGTGTTGCTTCATTATTAAATTTGCCATTCTTATCTTCTAATCCTTTTCCTCTATAATAACTTATTATATTTTTTGCTTCTTCCTTTACTTTGTCTTGATCAGTTTTTGCAAAGACTTGTAAAGGAAGTGTTGTGTTAATTATAAAAAAACCTATAAACATAACATATAATATTCTTATCATTAATTTCATTTTTTTACTTTTTATCATATTTAACACCTTCTTATTTTTAGTTTCCCCCTACTTATATAATACCATATTTGTAGTTTTTTCGTCAAATAGTCAAATAAGTATAAAAAAAGACATATTATTTATTACATATTACCTAATACTATTACTACTATTTTCCAAATTGTAAAACCTCCAAAAACTATTACACATCCTACTACATATGGAATTAATAATTTCTTGACTTCTGCCTTTCCCTCTGGTGCTTCTGTCATAAATTTAATTCCTAATATTCCTCCCATAATTACTGCTATTATAATTCCTATTGTTAATAATATATTATATAAAGATTGTGAAAACTGTTGTAAATCACTTGTACTAATAACACTATTTCCAGAGTTTACAAAGCTTTCCGCATCTCCCATGGCATCATCTAAACTGTGTGATGTATCAGTTGTATTTATTCCTATTTTATGGTATATTTGGTCATTCATTTCATCATCTTCTGACCAACCTAAAGCCCTTAATCTATTAGTCCATATTCCTGCTTCTCCTTGAGATATATTGTTATTATCCATATAGTCTCTTATACGTTCTATCCAATTATCTTTTACTTCTTGATCTAATTTGCTTGCATTTCCTCCATTTAAAAACCATTTATCTATAGAATTCTCACCAACCACTGGCATTGTTTCCCATCCATGAGGAAATCTTTCATCTTCTGTGCTATGTGCTTCATTATCTACTTCTTCATCAATTTTATTATGTTCATTAGGTGATATTCCTTCTCCTGAAACATCACTTTTCCCATCATCATTTTCATCAAAATTAAATATTAGTTTTTCTAATGTCGCTGTAACATAATCTTTATTATCAATCCTATCAAATTCATTGTAATTATATTTTATTTCTAAAGATACTTGTTTTCCCTCTTCAATTTCAAAATCTACATTTGGATGCTCTGTGCCAGGTTCATTTAACCAATCTTTAGGCAAAAACTGTTTATTTGTTTCAACACCTTCTTTTTTCAATGCTTCTTTGACTAACTTTTGAGCTTCTGAAAAGACCTGATCTTTTACAGATTCTATAAGTTTAGTTCTTTCTGATGCTGATTTTCCCGTACTTTCTTCTTTAAATGTCTTTGGTCCACTATTTAAAAGATTTTTTCCACCCAAAGCGAAACTATATTGTAAAAAACAACTAGCTATTATAACTAAAATTATTATAAGTGTTATTTTTAATATTTTCTTCTTCATAAAATCACCACATTTCTTTTGTTCCTTTTTAATACAAAAAATATAGTATACCTATATATAGTATACTATATTTTACGTTTTTTTACAATATTTTTAAAAATTATTGGCGGAGATGAGAGGGTTCGAACCTCCGCGCCGTTTTCACGACCTAACTGTTTAGCAAACAGTCCCCTTCACCACTTGGGTACATCTCCATATATAAAAAAGAAAATAAAAACTATGGTCTTTATCTTCTTTTTATTTGGCGGAGAGGGTGGGATTCGAACCCACGGTACGCTACAAACGCACGCCAATTTTCAAGACTGGTGCCATAAACCAACTCGACCACCTCTCCATATTCATTGACAAGTGTCTCGCGACAGTATTTATCTTAGCATTTTTCTAGACATTTGTCAATAGTAATTTTTGGATTTTTTTATATTTTACGCACATTATATACTTCTTTAGAACTAATCGCTTTTTCAAGAGCTTGTTTCTCCTCTTCTGAAAGAGCATATGTTGATTTACCTTCTTTTATTGGTTTTGCATATATATTTGACATTTCTCTAGAATATATTCCATTTAGCACAACACCTGTATTTTTTTCATCTAGCATAGCAAGTGCAAAGCTCAAATCACTACCTGTATCTTGAAACGCATTATAACGAACAATTCCAACTTTTTGAATACAATCAGAAATATCTTTTTCTAAATTATTGCAAATAGATAAAACTTCTGCATTCTGTTTTTCTACCTTTTCTACTCGATACATATAATTTTCTAAATCTTGTTGAATATCTTTACCATTTCCTAGTTTTTTCATGAATTTTTTATATCGATTATTTAAATTTTTTACTTTATATAAGAGAACTATAAATCCAACAAATAGGACTATCCCTAAGATTGCATAAATAATTATAAATGTATCACTTTTTAATAGTTGCATTACCATTTCCATATTTCTATCATCCTCCTTAAATGGACATTATTTCATTAAATTTAATATTCTTTCTAGATCATCATTACAAGTATATTCAATAATAATTTTTCCTTTTCTTTTCCCTGCATCTAATTTTACTTTTGTTCCAAAAAAACTCTGGAATGTATTTTCAATGTCTCGATATAATACTTGATTTCTTTCCATTTGCTTTGTTGTTTCTTTCTTTTTTTGTGCTGTTTTTTCTACTTGTCTAACAGTTGCTCCTCTTTCTAACATTTGTAAAGCCATTTTATATTGCTTTTCTGGATCTGTTACTGCTAATAGTGCCCTAAAATGTCCTTCTGTTAGTTTTCCCTCTTTTGCCATTTCTAATACCCTTGGTTCTAAATTTAAAATACGAAGAGAATTTGTAATAGCACTTCTGCTCTTCCCTAATTGTTTTGCTGTTTCTTCTTGGGTTAAGTTATATGCTTTCATTAAATTTTTTATTCCGATTGCTTTTTCATATGGTGTTAAATCTTCTCTTTGGAGATTTTCTATTAAAGAAATTTTTGTGTTTTTATTGTCGTCATCTTCACGAATAATAGCTGGTATTTCTTCCAATCCTGCTAATTTAGAAGCTCTCCATCTTCTTTCTCCTGCAATAATAGAATAGTATCCATCTTTTTTTGAAACAACAATCGGTTGAATTAATCCAAATTCTTTTATAGATTCGGCTAATTCTTCTAATGCTTCTTGTTTAAAATGCTTTCTTGCTTGTTCCTTATTTGGTTCTATTTCCGTTATTTTTAACTTTTTTATAACATCTGTTTCTTGCATTTGTTCATCTTCAGGTACTGGTCCAAATAAAGCATCTAATCCTTTTCCTAATCCTGTCTTCTTAGGCATATTTACCACCTACCCTTTCTTTTCTTCGTTTTTCTTTAGAAATTCTTTTGTGAATTTTTCATAACTTTTTGCACCTTTAGAGCGTGGATCATATTCTGTGATTGGCATTCCATAACTTGGTGCCTCACTTAATCTAACATTTCTTGGTATAACAGTTTTGTAAACTTTATTTTCGAAATATTTTTTTACTTCTTTTACTACTTGATTAGATAAGTTTGTCCTAATATCATACATAGTTAATAAAGCACCTTCTATTTGTAGTTCTTTATTTAGATGCTTTTTTACAAGATTTACTGTGTTTAATAATTGTCCTAATCCTTCTAGAGCATAATATTCACATTGTACTGGTATTAACACACTATCTGAAGCTGTAAATGCATTTAATGTAATTAATCCTAATGAAGGTGGACAATCAATTAAAATATAGTCAAACATATCTTTTACTTCTTCTATTTTTTCTTTTAATCTTTGTTCTCTTGACATCATTGATACTAATTCTACTTCTGCTCCTGCTAAGTTGATATTAGATGGACATATTAATAAGTTTTTGATAATTGTTTTCTCTATAACCTCTTTTATTGATGTTTCCCCAATAAGTATATCATATGTTGAAAATTCAGTTTCTTTTTCTACACCTAGTCCACTAGTTGCGTTTCCTTGAGGATCTGCATCAATTAATAAAACTTTTTTTCCTTTTTTTGCTAAAACTGTACTTAAATTAATGGTTGTAGTTGTTTTTCCTACACCGCCTTTTTGATTTGCTACTGATATTACTTTTCCCAATTTTATGCCTCCATTCGCTTTTGTAAATATTTACTTATATATTTTATACTCTTTACATTTCTATAATATATAATTAAGTAAAAAATGTCAATGAATTTTTATTATTTTTTTGATTTTTGGGACAATCTAAGATATAGGCTGTTTAGATGGTGTGCCAGCCTTTCTAGGATATTGATTTGGTGTGTTTTGTGCCTTTTTTAATACTATAATATTCCTCCCTATATCTGTATCTACAAGTGTAAATGATTCTACCTTTTCTAATACACTGCCAAGTATTTTTATTGCTTTTTTAGCATTTTGTACTTCTTCTTCTACATTTGGACCTTTCATACATATTGCTTTTCCTCCTATTTTTATCAAAGGTACCATATATTCTGAAAGCACTGCTAAATTTGCTACTGCTCTAGATGTTGCATAATCAAATTTTTCTCTAAATTGCTTGTTTTTTCCCAACTCTTCTATTCTTCCATGTATCGGTGTTATGTTTGTAAGTTCTAATGTTTTTATAACTTCTTCTAAAAAATTTATTCTTTTATTTAAAGAGTCTACCAAAATAATTGTTATGTCTGGTCTTATAATTTTAAGTGGTATTCCTGGAAAACCTGCACCTGTTCCTATATCTATCAATTTTGAATTTTTATTAATATATGGTGCAATTGTAAAGCTATCTATAAAATGTTTTATAATTATATCTTTTGGTTCTGTAATTGCTGTTAAATTTATTTTTTCATTCCAAAGAAGTAATAATTGCATATAATTATATAATTGTTTTATTTGATTTTCTTCAATTGTTATTTGGATTTTATCAGTATGTTTCACAAGAAACATTTTAAAATCTTTATATTCCATTTTTTATTTTTCCTTTCTTGTTTGTAAATAAATTAATAAAACTGAAATATCTGCTGGAGAAACACCAGAAATTCTAGAAGCTTGTCCTATTGAACGTGGCCTCATTTTTTCTAGTTTTTGTCTTGCTTCTATACGAATTCCTTTTACATCTTCATAATTAATATCTTCTGGTATTAATTTTTCCTCTAATTTCTTAAATTTTTGTACTTGTTGCTCTTGTAATTTAATATATCCTTCATATTTTACTTGTATTTCTACTTCTTCTGCTTCCTGCTCTGTTAACGTCATTCTTTCTCCATCAATTTGTGCTAAATTTTCATATGTTATTTCTGTTCTTTTTAATAATTCCGATAATTTTGTTCCTGTTTGCAAAGGTGTTGTTCCTACTTCTACTAAAAATTTATTTACTTCCTCTGTTGGTTTCACTGTTGTTTCTTTTAATCTTTTTATCTCTTTTTCTATATGTTCCCTTTTTAACAAAAATTTATCATATGTTTCACGTGAAACTAATCCGATATTATATCCTATTTCTGTTAAACGCAAATCTGCATTATCTTGCCTTAATAAAAGCCTGTATTCAGCCCTAGATGTCATCATCCTATATGGTTCATTTGTTC
>CANQJY010000054.1 GCA_947624365.1 uncultured Clostridia bacterium | reverse complement strand
GAATTGCGTGGCTTGAGGTAGTTAGTGATAATTATCCTAGATAAATGACTATTTTAAATGACAGAACCCGGCTTACAGATTTACTCGTTTTTTTATATATAAGAAAGGATTAATCAGTCATAATGAGAATAAGATACAAAAAATGGGCAAGACCAGAATTATTACAATCTACATTTTATATAGATACACCAGAAGAACGAAAAGGAAAATGGAAGGAATTTTTTAAAAATCCAAATAATCCAATTCATCTAGAATTAGGATGTGGAAAAGGGCAATTCATTTCACAACTTGCATCAGAAAATTTACAAACAAATTATATTGCAATTGATTTAGTTGATGCTATGCTAGGTTTAGCAAAAAGAAATATAGAAAGTGCTTATTTAGAAAAAAAAATAGAAACGAGCAATATTGTACTTACAAGATTTGACATTGAAAGAATTCCAATGATTTTAGATAAAAATGATAATATTCAGAGAATTTACATAAATTTTTGTAATCCATGGCCAAGAGGAAAACACCATAAGAAAAGATTAACACATTCAAGGCAATTAGAAAAATATAAAACTTTTTTAGCTCCAAATGGTGAAATATACTTTAAAACAGATGATAATGATTTATTTTTTACAACGCAAAATTATCTGGAAGAATGCGGATTTGAAATATATGCGAAAACAACAGATTTGCAAAATAAAGATATTTTTGGTAAAAACATAGAAACAGAACATGAAAAAATGTTTAAAGAACAAGGAATTTTAATCAAGGCATTAATAGCAAAAAGGAGAATATAAAAATGGAAAAAGAAATAGAAGAAATTAAAAAAAATGCCAATAACAAAGAATACATATTGAAACAGGTTGCAAAGCAAGGAAAACTTTTAGAATTTGCCAGCCCTGAATTGCAAGATGATGAGGAAGTTGTACGGAATAGCGATTAATCAGGATGGAGAAGCTTTAGAATTTGCAAGTGATAGATTAAAAGATAATAAAAATATAGTTTTACAATCTATTAATGTAGCACCTTGGACAGCTTACTATGCTTCAGAAAGATTAAAAGGAGATAAAGAAGTAATAATGGCAAGTGTAAAAGAATATGGGCAAACATTGTATTATGCAAGTGAAAATTTAAGAGATGATGAAGAGATAGTTAAAGCTGCAGTTAGCAATAAAGGCATTATTATAAAATATGCGAGTTATAGATTACGAAATAATAAAGAAATTGCAAAAATAGCAATTAGCCAAGATAAAAGAGCATATCATTTTATAACACAGGAATTAAAGCAAGATGAAGAACTGAAAAATTTAGCACAATAATAGGCGGGATATATTATTCCGCCCATTTTGGTATATTTTCAAAATGTAATTTTTTATTTGTAACTGGATGAATAAAATCTAACGAAGAACAATGTAACATTTGTCCGAAAATCAGACAAATCATTTCCATATAAACTATCACCAACTAAAGGATGTCCAATGTTTGAAAAATGTACACGAATTTGATGTGTTCTACCAGTTAATAATTTACATTTTACTAAAGTACAATTTTTATCTTTTAAATAATTGATAACAGTATATTCTGTTATTGATTTTTGTCCATGTTCTAAGTCTACACATCTTTCAATAATGCTATTTGCTTTCCTACTTATTGGCAAATCAATTACACCTTGAGAATTTTCTAAAAATCCATGAACCATGGCATAATAATATTTTATAAAAGTACCAGCTTGCATTTGCATAGAAAGTTGTTCATGGATGTATGAGCATTTAGCAAAAACAATAATACCAGAAGTATGTAAATCCAAACGATTTACAGGTCTCATTTTTTTATGTAGATTTATTTGATCAAAATAGTAACGGATACCATTAGAAAGCGAATTAGAATAATGTAAAATGGAAGGGTGAACTGCAATTCCA
Organism: uncultured Clostridia bacterium; assembly: GCA_947624365.1. GTDB lineage: Bacteria > Bacillota > Clostridia > TANB77 > CAG-508 > CAG-269. The sequence continues at coordinate 4,319 of CANQJY010000054.1, read as the reverse complement.
GAAGGTTTATTTACAACTAACATCCAATTATCTTCATATAAAATATCTAAATTCATTTTAGTTGGAATAATGTTAGAATTATTCTCATCATATCCTAAAATAATAGTAATGACATCTCCAGTTTCTGCATAATTACGAGTATCACATACAGAATTATTACATAAAATCAAATTATTTTTTATTAGAAATGTCAATAATCGATTAGAAATATTAAGATTTTTTTGCAAAATATCATGAATGCGAACAGGCGTATCTACTGTATATTTTATTTCCATATTTTTCACCATACCCATTTTACAATGACTTTATGAAAAAATCAAATAAAACTTTTGCTAAAATGTTGTAATTTTTCAAAAAATTGGTATAATATAAGGGAAGAAAATAATATGAGGGAGGAATACCCATGGTAAAAAAGGTAGCTATATTAGCAAATGGAGGAGATGTTGCAGGTTTTAATGCTGTAATAAGAGGAATTGTAAAAACGGCAGAAAATAATGGCGTAGAAGCATATGGGTTTATTGAAGGATATAGAGGATTATTTAAAAATGAATATATAAAACTTACTACAGCTGAAGAAGGAAATGCAGAAGGAATATTGCCTAAAGGTCGGATCAATTATTGGATCATCTACAAATGCTAATGTTTTTAATTATAAATTCACAAACGAAAATGGAGAAGTAGAATATAAAGATGTATCAGACATTTGTATAAAAAATATACAAGAAGACGGATTTGATTGTATTTTTACATTAGGTGGAGATGGAACTCAAAAATCAGCAAGAGATTTATCAACAAAAGGAGTTAATGTAATAGGTGTACCAAAAACAATCGATAATGACGTTGCTTGTACAGAAATTACATTTGGATATAATACAGCTGTCTCTGTTGCTATGGAAGCAATTGACAGATTGCATACAACAGGAGAAACTCATCACCGTATTATGGTATTAGAAGTTATGGGAAGATATGCAGGATGGATAGCTTTAGAATCAGCAATTGCAGGTGGAGCAGATGTCGCTTTAATTCCGGAAATTCCATATGATATTGAAAGTGTCGCAAAGAAGATAAAAAATAGGCAATTAAGAGGAAAGAATTTTAGTATTGTTGTTGTTTCAGAAGGTGCAAAACCAAAAGGTGGAGAAATGGTTATTCGAGGAATGAGAGATAATGGTAAAGGTGTTGATAATACAAAATTAGGCGGAATAGGAGAAGTTATTGCAAAACAATTAGAAGAATTAACAGGATTAGAAGCAAGAAATACAACATTAGGTTATATGCAAAGAGGTGGCACACCCACAGCTTTCGATAGAGTTCTTTCTACAAAATATGGAACAAAAGCAATGCAATTAGCATTAGAAGGAAAATTTGGTAGATTAGCAGTAATCAAAGATGGTAAATTAGATGATGTTAGTTTAGAAGATGTTGTAGGTAATAATAAAGAAATTGGAGCAGTATCAGGAAACACTGCTGAAAGCAATATTAGAAAAGTATCAATGGATAATGATTTAATAAAAACAGCTAGGAGTGTCGGAATAAATTTAGGAGACTAATAAATATATCGTATAAATAGAGAGGGGATTATAAAATGTTAGACAAAAAATATAATGCAAGTGAAAAAGAAGAAAAATGGTTAAATTATTGGAGGGACAATAAAATATATGAGTTTAAACGAAATAATAGAAAAGTATATTCAATAGATACACCACCTCCTACAGTTAATGGAAAAATACATATAGGACATATTTTTTCATATACTCAAACAGAAATGTTAGCAAGATATAAAAGATTAAGAGGATATAATATTTTCTATCCATTTGGATTTGATGATAATGGACTACCTAGTGAAAGATTAGTAGAAAAAGAACAAGGTAAAAGAGCACATGAAATAGGTAGAGAAGAATTTTCAAATTTATTTAGTAAAATGGGTGTAAGTACTGATTGGGATATACATTACAAAACAGTAAATCCATCTACTATTAAAATTAGTCAGACATCATTTTTGGATTTAGTATCAAAAGGACATTGTTATCATAAGGAAAGCCCTGCATTATGGTGTAATGAATGTAGAACTTCAATTGCTCAAGCAGAATTGGAAACAAAAACAATAAAAACTACATTTAATTATATTAACTTCAAGACTGTAGAGGATAATGAAGAATTTACAATAGCAACAACAAGACCTGAATTATTACCAGCAATAGTTTGTGTATTTGTAAATCCAGAAGATGAAAAACGTAAACATTTAATAGGAAAAACTGCACATATTCCAGTAATTGATGTTGAAGTTCCAATAATGTCAGATGAAAAGGTTGCTATTGACAAAGGTACAGGAGTAGTTATGTGTTGTACTTTTGGTGATCAAACTGATATTGAATGGTGGAAAAAATATAAATTACCACTTAAATACATATTTACTACAGATGGTAAGATAGATGGAGCAGTTCCTAAATATGGAGGACTAAAAATAAAGGAAGCCAGAAAAAAAATTATTGAAGATTTACAAGAAGGTGGATATGTAGTTAAAATAGAAGAATTAGAGCATGAAGTACAAACACATGAAAGGTGCGGAACTGAAGTTGAATATTCAGTAATAAAACAATGGTTTATAGATATTATGAACCATAAAGAAGATTTTATAAAAATAGGAAATGAAATAAAATGGCATCCTGCACATATGCATGTAAGGTATGATGAATGGGTAAATAATATAGCGTGGGATTGGTGTATTTCAAGACAAAGATATTTTGGCGTTCCATTTCCAGTTTGGTATTGTAAAGATTGTGGAGAACCTATATTTGCTAGAAAAGAGGATTTGCCAATAAATCCATTAGTAGATAAACCAAAAATAGAAAAATGTCCAAACTGTAGTTGCAAAGAGTTTGTTCCTGATACTGATATAATGGATACGTGGGCTACTTCATCAATTACTCCGCTTATAAATATGAGATATGGAGAAAAAGAAAATTTTGAAGATATTTTAAAGCCAATGAGTTTAAGGACGAATGCTAGTGAAATTATTAGAACATGGGATTTTTATACTATAGTTAAAAGTTTTTATCATTTTGGACAAAGACCATGGGATAATGTTATGATTTCAGGATTTGTAATGGCAGGAAAAGGAGAAAAAATCAGTAAAAGTAAAGGAAATAGTAAACATGAGCCAATAGATTTGATAAATCAATATTCAGCTGATGTTATTAGATATTGGGCAGGAACAGGAAGACTAGGAACAGATATTGTATTTAGTGAAGAAACTTTATTGCGTGGTAAAAAATTAATCAATAAAATATGGAATGTATCTAAATTTATAGAAATGCATTTATCAGATTATAAAGATAAAGAATTTGAAAATTTTGAATATATAGATAAATGGATATTAGGACGTTTCCAAGAAATGGAACAACAATTTATTAATTACTTAGATGAATATGAAGTTGGATTAGCATTAAATATTTTAGAAAAATTCTTCTGGGAATTTTGTGATAATTATATAGAAATAGTAAAACATAGATTATACAGACCTGAAGAATTTGGAGATGAACCAAGATATAGTGGACAAAAGACAGTTTATATATTATTATATAAACTATTACAAGATTTTAGTATATATTTCCCATTTATAACAGAAGAAATATTTCAAGAATTATACCATAATAATGCTTCTATTCATACAACAGAAATAGAAAAATTAAATTATAATTTTAATAAAGAGATTGAATTAGGTAATCAAATAATTGAAATTATAAGCCAATCTAGAGGTGCAAAAACTAATAACAATGTTTCATTAAAAACACCAATAAAGAATTTATCAATAGGAGTTAGTAAAGAGCTTAAAGATGCTATTGATAAATCAATAAAAGATTTTAAAGCTACTTTATTTATACAAAATCTAGATTGTAAAATTGTTGATAAGGATTATGAGGTTTATAATATTGAGTTAGATTTAGAAGAAAATAAACAATAACTATTAGTGCGAAAATTTTGTAATTTTTTTAAGAAAGTACTTGAAAAACATAGATTATTATGTTAGAATACAAACATAATTTATCTATGTTTTTATATTTTTTACAAATAGATAAATTTTGTTTCGTTCAAGATTTTATTTCATTTACAAAATTTATATCAAACTATATTTTATTCGTTATTAAAAAATTAATGAAAAATATTTATAGATATAAATAAAATAAAAGAAAGGAGGGATACCATATGTCAATAGATGAATTATGGCAAAATTTGCAACCATATCTAGCTAAAATAGATACTATTGAATTAGATGTAAAACAATTAAAAGAAGACGTAAAAGAGTTGCAATCAGATGT